>MNYI01000016.1 GCA_001873945.1 Candidatus Desantisbacteria bacterium CG2_30_40_21 | reverse complement strand
TAGTACACTATTGCTCACCTTGCGCGCCATTGCTCTCCTTGATTAATCCTCACCGAAAAAATCGCAATTTATGCCCCACTTGAGTATAATTCTGCTTTCGACAGGCTGTTACGGAACTAAAAATCAAGGATACTGGCATACCACATATGGTATCTGGCAAGGAAATGTGGACAACATATTGTGTGCCTCTCATACCAAATTTCTATTCCGTAACAGCCTGTCGAGTTCTGAACACAATCTCTTTTTCTTGTTCGGTGTTACTTCAGTGATGGTATTCCCAGATCCTTGCAAATCTTCCGTACAAGATCATCCTTTATCTCAGTATGTCGGGGAACCGAAGACCTCTTGTTCAACATGGGATTCCACCACCATGAATGACTACTGCCCTCTCTGAGGAATTCGCACCTATTCTTGCATAAGTATGCCAGAATCTCCCTTCGTTTCATACCAAAACCAGCTCTTCTTGATAGTTTGACACAGCAACACGAAGAGCGTCTTCACGATTGAACTCAAGTGCTTCCCTTAAAGTTACATTCAGGCTCTTCAGCAATTCTTCTTTCGTCTGTTCCTGGCAATTCACTCCTGGCACCTCTTCAATCCATCCTATCCACCAATCTCCGTCTTGCTTTGTTACTGCAGTGTACATGTTTTGTTGCATCGTCTCTCCTTTTCTTGTTGCATCGGGCTAACCACAAAAATAACTGGTGGGCTACTGCCCATCCAGTTCATTTTTCTTGTTAGACAGTTGCTTTGCTTCGCCGTCCTTCCCTTTTCTTTTCCTTTCTCCGGTTGTTTGCTTAACTCTTGGCTACTCGCTTATTTTCGGTTGTTTGCTTGCTTTCGGTTCTTTGCCTGTTTGTTGGTTCTTCACCTCTTTGTGCCTTGGTTAAGTTCTCTTTTCAACTAAACGACCAGAAATATATTTATACAGAATGCTCGAAATAAGTGTTTGATACGGTATTCCTTCTTCCAATGCCTTCTTTTGGATAACCAACAGATCCTTCTGTGGAATACCAATATTCACTCGTTTATCCTTCTTGAATGTCGCTTTTGCATACTCCCGATAATGTTGAAATTTGGCTTTTGCATTAGATACGGATTGCCATTCACCTTGATCAAATGAATCAAGAAGTTCTTTTTCTTCAGGGTCCAATCTATTCATCCTTCTCTCCTCCTCTCAAGTATTTCTTTGTCGCCTTACTGTTTGGAATGATGGTTTTCAAGAATACTTCGTCTTCAGTCTCAATAAACGGTACCAAATAGACATAGTTCTTGATAGTTACAACAAAAATATGTTGTCCTCTGTATTTCTCCTGATTTGGATGCTCAACAATATCCAGCAAATCACCCCGTTGGATATGAAAAACAACCTCTTCAAATGAGATATTTCGCTCTCTTTTGAGTTTCTCGTTCTTTTCAGTATTCCAAGAAAAGTATTTCATAAAAATTATACCCTAATGTGTATCTTTTGGAAACAATAAAAGCGTTAAAAGTTGCTTGCTTAATTCTCGCTCGCTCGTTTAGTTCTTCATTTGCTCTTAGTTGTTGCTTAATTTCAACTCTTTGTCTGTCTAACGATAAAATAAGCGGTGAGCGAAGCGAATTCGCTTCGTTAATTGGTTAGGAAAAAGATTCACTCCGCCGTCTTTTTTCTTTTCCTCTCTTTAATAGTTAATTCTACTTTCAAGGTTGACCCTAATCTCCCCCGTCCGCTGGAACGCCTTGTTGGGCTACTATGTTCAATTGCAAAACCTGTAAACATGCCCTTTCTCAACTTGCAATCTTGGAAGCCCAACCCCATTAAGCAACAACCTACAATGTCCAGTACTTTTTATACTTCTCCTCAAACCATGATGGTAGAGGCTGGCATTTCAACCCACCAGCATCGTTGAAAGGGTACCCACTTCGGATGTTCTTCTCTATGTCTCCGTAAAATCTATCCGGAAAATTGGGTCCGGGCTTCGCCAAACTGTGGGACTTTTTCAGACACTTCTTGGCGAGTTCAGCCTTCCCGATACGATGGTATATATCTGCCATAAGAGTCCATGCTCGTTGGTAGTCCGGATCAACTTCAACTGCCTCGTGAGTGAATTGCAGAGCAAATCCTAAAAGATGCCAAGCCTGCTCATCCCATCCCAATTGGCTTATTCTCTGCCCCCATTCTTGAACTTTGTGTCTTCCTTCATCTGTGGTAATTTCCGGTTGCACAGATAGCAAAAATTTCTGGTGCGGTTTGCCTTGCCATTACCTGACTCTCACTACCACCCTATCTCCATAGGCACCACCACTTCCGGCACCTCAGTGATAATCTCCACCTTTTCCTGTCCGGATTTATAGGCATTATCCGCAACATCAACCACCCTCAGCAGGCATTTATACACTCCATCCGACATAACCTTATTATTCTCATCCCGTCCTTCCCAGGTAAGTTCAGATGGCGGTTCACCCTTGCCCTCGTATGTTTTAACCGTAGCACCTGTTTTATCCTTGATAGTTAGATCCCATTTCTTTACCTTGTCCTTTTGCTTAATATCCATCTTAATGGTTGTCCAGTTATACTTACCCAGCGGAGAAAATGCCTTTGGTGACACCTGAATCTTTACTGCAAAGGTTTCAAACACATAGGTAAAGGAAAAGCGATGAGCATAACCTAAATTTTGATGACTGAGGCTGTAATCTATGATATATTTCTCAAAATCTATACCCACCCCAGAGGTTATTTCTGTATTATCCAGCCCCATTCTCAAAGCAACAGACCTGTGCCTGAGCCAATACTCTGCCCCAAGATGTGTTTTATAGCCTTGAGAGTGAAGTTTCTCCACATCAAGACCAAGGAGAAAATTATTATTGAAAGACTTTAAGGCACTTCCCACCTTGATGGTAAGCGGAAATGTCTCTTTCTTATCCTTGAGTTTCAGATTTGGTGACACTATATTCTGGATATTCAACCCAAAACTCAGGTAATCCCTTAATTCCAAAAGCATTGCCCCGTCCAACCCTATTCTGGTATCGCTGTAGGAGGCAATATCCTGCGTAAATATTTTTACATTTGCACCAAGGGATAGTTTGCGGGAAACCTTGCGTCCATGTGAAAGGATGATACATCGCTCAAGTTCTGTAAGTTCACCAGTTGGCTGTGCCCTATCGTTTCTTCCATCAAAATTGCCTGAGTTTAAGAGTGCCATGCCAATCCCAAAAGCCCCAAACTCTTCTGTAGGATGGACAAAGCTGAGGAAGGAATAATTAGTATCTTCAAACAAAGGGGCAAAAAGCCCTGTAAATTCAGCGCCCTGAATTCTGGTCAATCCTGCCGGATTATAGTAGACAGAGGTAGCATCATCGCTAATTGCCACAAATGCCTTGCCCATAGCCAGATCCCTTGCCCCGGCACCAAAGCGGAGGTATGCCCCGGGCAGTCCATCATATCGGGTGGAGCCTTGAGCTGATGCGATGGATAGTGTTATAAGTATAATTGTTAGATAAAAACTCTGGACATAATGTTATTTCACCACCAATATCTTTCGTTTCATCCCTTTCTCTTGTCCCTTAACCCTGACCACACAAACATAGCCGCCATTGCCCACCATATCACCATATCCATTCCTGCCATCCCATCTTACCTGTTGAGCACCAGCCACATTAGAGGACTGATCCATATTTCGAACAAGCTCACCAAACAGGTTATATATCTGTATCTCTACATCCATAGGGCTGTCAAGATGATATTCAATAGTTGTAAACCCATCTGCATCAGGGCTAAAGGGATTGGGGAAGTTTATCACAGCACCAAGCAAAGCCGAAACAACGAAAAGAGGGGAGGACATTATTGGTCCAAGGTTACCGCTCTCATCCATGCAGGCATAATAAAGGGTATGCACCCCATAAGTGCCTACACTAAATGGGTCGGTGTATGTTGTCCATGTTCCGTCGTCTATGCGGTATCTTATGCCAAACCCCTCTTCATTCACCAAGCTGACAGGTGCTATCGGCTTGACAATAACCTCCCCATGCTTGATAAAGCCATGCTTGCCAGGGATTATCAATGGTACATTTGAGACAATACGGATATGGACAGTTTTAATGTCATATTCTCGGTATTTAATTTGTACTGTCACCATGCCTGTACTTGTTCCGGCTTTGAGGTTAATTGTTGTTGAGCCTGAGCTGTTAGTCCAGACCTTGTTCTCCCCAATCAATTCAGCATCACCGGAAACAATACTGAATTCAATAAGACCATTAGAATAAGGCATATTATCAGCAATCGTAGACAATTGAGCCATAACCGTGGCCGTCCCACCCAACAGGATAACCTGTGGAAAAACATCCGCTTTCAGACGATAGGCTGTGATGCGTACCTGACCATCACCCTTCCTGGACTCGAATGGCAACGGTCTCTGCCTTGACTAAGGTAGTCAATAATCTGGTAGCCATACCTCCCTCAAAATTTACTGGATTGGTATAGCTCGGTGGTAACTGAGATGGGCTGTTGCCTGGTCCGGTGTAGGTTAAGGTTTTATTCCCCTGATAATCCCGGGCAGTATTGCCGCAAATGTCCTGTGCAGTGATGTTGTTTATTTCAAAAATCTTATTAACCTCTGCAGAAAGCGGGACGAATATGGCAAATGTCGTTGGACTGCCTGATCTGACAGTGATTGATCCGCAGGTACCAGTAACAGTGCCGGTACTGGTTGACTCTGTAACCGTAATAGTTGCCATATCCTCTGCCCGGGTAAGTCTGAATCCGTCTACCACTACCCTGCCCTGTTCAAATATTTGAACCCCATCAGCAGGCTTTACCGGCAGAATACCGATTGGAGAGCTGATAGCATTTAATCCCCAACGAAGATCATGGTTGCCTGTATGATTTGTGGCTACATTGCCACAAGAATCCCTGGCTGTTAATGTAACCGAAAAGGTTGCCCCGGCGGTCTCGGATTGATTATGCTGGGTGGCCATCTCAAAATGAGTAACATTTGTTGGCATAACTACGATTTTGCTGCTTGTGCCCCTTATAGTTCCATCACTTACAGCAATCACAGGTGTTTTCTGAGCATTGTAAAGGATAATCCCGGTAACCGTAGTAGAGCCGTTAGCAAAGTATCGATTACTGTCTTGCGGCAGTTTTGCTTGAGTATTATTGGGTAACAATGTCCATGTAAGGTAATGCTCACCCTCATAGCCTGAGGCAAAATTGCCAAAGATATCACTGGCAACAATACTCATCTCAAATGGTACCCCTGCTGTCTCTGTGCTGGCATGTTGAGTAATCAAGCTAAAGATGGCAGCATTGCCGGATATAACTGTAATTGTTCCGGATTGTCCCGAGATTTTCCCATCATCAACTTAAATACTACAGGTACCGGCACGGATAAGGGTAGTCGTTAGCGTTGAGATTGATGAGCCATTGGAAAAGTTGACATGAGTGGTAAAATTGGGGGTGCCGGAAACGGGTCCATTTGCAGCACCAGTATAATTCAATGTTTTTGGCCCCTGATACGCCGTAGCAATATTCCCGCAATAGTCATAGGCAACAATGGGCGATAAAAGAAATGCCTGACCTGCATTAACCTCTGCTGGAGCTTTAATGGTAAGGGTTGTGGCTTCACCCGGCTTGACAATAATGGAGGTGGATGTGCCAGAGATGGTTGATTTGGCAATGATAATCGGTGACTCATTTGCCTTTGTCAGGGTGAAGCCATCAATTGTGGCTCTCCCATTGGTAAAGCTTTGGGTTCCATTAGCTGGCTTACTGGGAGAATGTCTTGACATATCGTTTTCTGTCCATTGCCAGTCAATAGAATAAGAGCCATTAAAGTTGGTCAGGGCATTCTCATAGGTATCCTGACAGGTAAGGATAACGCTAAAGGTTGTGTTAGCTGTCTCGATATTATCATGAATGGTTGTTACCTTAAACTTAGTTGCAGTTCCTGGGCTAACCGTTATACCGCCTGATATTCCATAAAATGTACCATCGGTTACACTGATGGTTGGTGTTTCAAAGGCATTGGTCAGGGTAAATCCCTGGATAGTAGCTATTCCACTTGTAAAGGTTGGTGTGCCATCTAATGGCTTAGTGCCTGAGGGTGAACTAGTGCCTGTCCATGTGCAGGCAATTGGATAATCCACATCATAACCTGTAGCCAGATTGCCGTAAGCATCCCTTGCCCTGATAGTGATAAAGAATGGGGTGCCAGCCTTTTCTATCTGATTATTCTCGGTGGTTACCTCAAAGTAGTGTGGTGTGCCGGGGTTAACCGTAATAATACTTGAGTCTCCCTTAACACCAATACCCGGTGCCTCAATGTGAATTTGGGTATTCTCAGCTCTGTACAGAGTCACCTTGAGTGGTAAATTAGCTTTGCCATGGTCAAAGGTTACAGGATTTGGATACTTAGGGCTTCCGGTTATAGAACCATTGCCAGGGCCAGAATAATTCAACACCTTATCCCCATGATAATCTGTTGCCACATTGCCGTACAAATCGCAAGCACGGAGATCCGATAAAGAAAAGGCTGTACCAGCCATAGCTGTTGGAGGTGCCGCAAGCTTGAATTGGGTTGCCGTACCAGAATTGACTGTGATAGTGATGGATGTACCGCTGATAATTCCATCTGAGGCAAAAAGAGTGCAGGTGCCTGCACACGGCAGGGTAAAATTAGGACAAACCGCTACCCCTCCTTCAAAGGATTGAACCCCGCTGTCTGGTATTCTTAGAGTCCAACCATCAGGATAGCTTTTAGCATTCGTAGCCCAAGTAATATCATGCCCCTCAGCATAACTGGTGTCTGTCCCGCCATCTGCATTTCTTGCCACCAGCGTTACAAAAAAATCCTTACCTGCTGTCTCTGTATTGCCATTCTGAGTTACAACCTGAAAATAGCTCGCACCTTGGGCAACCCCTACAAATGAAAAGGCAGCCAGTGACAAGATACATATTCCTGAAACAATCAGCCTGTGAATCATGGTCATGAGATATCCTCGTCTGCGATAGTGGCTTTTTCTTGCTCTTCGCCCTTCTTGTGAATGCAAATGCGATACAATTATAGTTTACAACAAATTTTGGATTATGTCAAGCAATTTGTAAGTGTTCGACAGGGTAAACGCACCTTAAATAGTGAAAAGTGAAAAGTGAAAAACCCCTAACACCCGTCATCAGGGACAAGGCAGTCTTCCTTCCTTCAGCCTTCAGCCTTCCTTCCCCCATTTTCCCCTATATCTCCTGCATTAATTCCTTGACAAATAGCCATCCATATAGTATCCTACTTATTATGATATTATCCCCTTTATTACCTTTACTCAAAAATTTGAATAAATACCAGCATATTGGTGCAGCTATATCCTCTGGAGCAGAGATTGCTATCAATGGTCTGGTCGGCTCATCCAAAGCATACCTGCTTTCAGGGCTTTTGGAGAAACTGAATAAATCTGTGCTCATTATCAGTCCCAGAATCTATGAGGCGGAGCAATTGCATGAGGAATTGAAGACATTTTGCCCGAATAAGGAGACAGTGGATTATTTCCCATCCCTTGAGGTTCTGGCATATGAAGAAAACCCGCCGGCTGATGAGCTTATTGGTCAGAGATTTGCTATCTTGGACAGGCTCGCCAGGGGTGAGGTGCTTGTTCTAGTCACCTCGCTTCCAGCCATACTCTATCGTATAACCAGCCCAAAGGATATTCTCAACATTAAGGTTGCAAATGGAGCTATACTTTCTATGAATACCTTGCTGGAAGACCTTGTTATGATTGGTTATGAAAGGGCTGGCATGACACAGGAAAGGGGAGATTTTTCACAACGGGGCGGGATAGTAGATGTTTTCCCCATATCCTCTGAATATCCGGTACGGATAGAATTGTTTGGTGATATTGTCGAATCTATCCGCCAATTTGATACTGTTACCCAGCTTTCTATTGATATTTTGAATGAGGTTGAGATATTTCCCAGAAAATCCATTGCAGAAAAAACATCAACCATATTTGATTATCTACCCAATGATTGCCTCATGGTTATTGATGATAGATTAACCATAGAACAGGAATATCTCCGACTAAAGGATGAAATAAATAGCCTGTATCAAGAAGCCTGCAAAGAACGCAAGGTAAAACATCCGGAAGAAATAATCCTGAGAATAGAGGATATTCTGAATCAACGACAGATGATGTGTCTTAATGCAGAAGAAACCACCCATGCCAGAGAGGTAGCGTCTTTGGCTAATACTATTCCTTCAGCCTTTTCAATTAATATTAATCCTGCACCCAATTTTGGTAGCAAACTTGAGCCTTTAATGCAAAAACTCAAGGAATACATAGATGCTGAATACATCATTATTCTCTCTGCCAATTATCAGGGACAGGCTGGACGGCTTCAGGAGTTATTAAAAGAGCATAAGATTGAGGGGAAAACAGGCATGCCGTCAAAGATACGGAGCGGTGTATTTATTGTTGTTTCTCCCCTTATCAATGGATTCGACATCCCCGAACTTCGACTGTTAATCATGAGCGATAAGGAGATATTTGGGAAATCCAGCATATTACGGCAAAGAAGGGTTGCCCGCCTTACCCAGAGCATTCCTGTTGAAAACTTCATGGACTTAAAGAAGGGTGATTTTATTGTCCACATCTATTATGGCATTGGACAATATCTGGGGTTAACAACAACCAGGGTAGAGGGAAAAATTCGTGATTTTCTGCTTCTTGAATATGCTCAAGGGGATAAACTTTATGTCCCTGTTGACCAGCTTGGATTGGTTCACAAGTATATTGGTTCTAAGGATTCTCCGCCAGAGATACATAGACTTCATGGCCGTGGCTGGGAACGCACTAAGGAAAAGGTACAAAAAGCGGTTGAGTCCATGGCAGGAGAATTGATAGAAATTTATGCTGCCAGAAAGGCATTGCAAGGTCATGCCTTTGCAAAGGATACAACATGGCAATATGAGTTTGAGTCCGGGTTTGTGTACGAGGAGACACCGGATCAAATTAAAGCCATAGAAGAAATAAAAAGAGATATGGAAAACCCTCTTCCCATGGATAGGCTTGTTTGCGGGGATGTTGGTTATGGGAAGACAGAAGTGGCTATTCGTGCTGCATTTAAGGCAGTTATGGATGGCAAGCAGGTGGCTGTTCTGGTGCCAACAACCATTCTTGCCTTTCAACATTATTCTACCTTTACAGAACGATTTACTGGGTTTCCAGTTAATATTCAGATGTTGAGCCGATTCAAGAGTCCAAAGGAACAAAAAGAGATTATTTCTGAAACAGTAAAAGGCAAGGTAGATATTGTTATCGGCACCCACCGTATTCTTCAAAAGGATATTTCTTTTCCAAATTTAGGATTAGTGATTATTGATGAAGAGCATAAATTTGGGGTAAAGCATAAGGAACGGATGAAATCTTATCGAAAATTGGTGGATGTTCTTACCCTGACTGCAACCCCTATTCCCCGCACACTCCATTTTTCCTTATGCGGTATCAGGGATATGAGCATTATTCATACACCACCACCGGGTAGGCTGCCTATCAAAACAGTTATTGTCCCGTTTGGTCCGGAGGTAATTCGAGAGGCAATACTCAGGGAAATGGACAGGGGCGGTCAGGTATTTTTTGTTCACAATCAGGTTAAAAGCATTCCCTGGATACTGGAACAATTAAACAAAATAGTACCTGATGCACGGATTGTTATTGCCCATGGACAAATGGATGAACATGAACTTGAAAGGGTTATTTTCGACTTTATGGAAAAAAAGTTTGATGTATTGCTTGCTTCAGCCATCATTGAGTCCGGACTGGATATGCCCAATGTCAATACCATTATCATCAACAATGCCCATCGATTTGGACTGGCACAACTCTATCAACTTCGCGGCAGGGTTGGTCGGGCACAGCATCGGGCATACGCCTATCTTCTTCATCAACAAGGAATACAATCATCAAAGGATGTAGATGAACGATTACAGGCGATGATAGAATTCTCTGCTCTTGGCAGTGGTTTTAATCTGTCCATGCGTGATCTGGAAAACCGTGGGGCAGGCAATCTTCTTGGTTCACAACAGCATGGAAATGTGGTTGCCATAGGATTTGAGATGTATTGCCATTTGTTAGAAGAGACTGTAAACAAATTAAAGGGAACCCCAACAAAAAAAAGAGTCAATACTAAGGTAACCCTTCCATATGAATCTTATATCCCTGAAGATTATATTCAAGTCTCACAAGAAAGGTTCCGCATGTATAAAAGGCTTGCCTCAGCTTGCTCGCAGCAGGAAATTTGCAATATCCAGAAGGAGTTTCTTGACAGGTTTGGCAAGTATCCTGACCCGGTCAGAAAATTATTAAACATGATGAATATCCGCATGTTAGCGGCAAATGCCCAGATTTTGTCAATTTCTTATAATAAGGGGGATGTGTAT
This sequence comes from Candidatus Desantisbacteria bacterium CG2_30_40_21, assembly GCA_001873945.1. Lineage (GTDB taxonomy): Bacteria > UBA9089 > CG2-30-40-21 > CG2-30-40-21 > CG2-30-40-21 > CG2-30-40-21. The sequence goes on along the minus strand of MNYI01000016.1, from coordinate 8,458 downwards.
CTTGACTTGCCTGATTTACCTGAACTTGCCACAAGGGTTGTTGAGATGGTTATCCTTTTTTCAAAGAAAATACGGCTTAATCCCTCCCATCCCAATCGTCTTATCCTTAAATGGGAGGATGAGGAAAAGGGGATGGCTTTGTTGGAAGAGGTGATAAAAGGCTTGACACTTTCCCAACTATCTGGTATAGTAAATAAAAAATGAAGAGAGAAAATGAATGACATGAATTACAACCCCCTAACCCCCTTTATTAAGGGGGAATTAAGAATCGATGAGCTAAGAGGGCTTATTCGATACCATGATGATAAATATTACGGAAATGCATCACCTGAGATTTCAGACTATGAGTATGATCAATTGATGCATGAATTGCTGCATCTCGAAGATGAACATCCTGAACTTATCAGGGAAGATTCACCAAGCAGACGGGTAGGTGGGCAGCCATTGAAAGAATTTGCCACCATTCCACACACTATAGCTATGCTGAGTCTGGATAATACCTATTCCTATGATGAACTGCGGGATTTTGATATTCGGGTAAAAAAACTGCTTGGTCGAGAAGAAATAGAGTACACGGTTGAGTTAAAGATAGATGGGGTGAGTGCTTCCCTTATCTATCATCAGGGTGAATTTCAGCAGGGAGTAACCCGAGGAAATGGGATGGAGGGAGACGATATTACATGGAACCTTCGTACCATACGAAGCATTCCCTTACAATTAAATGAGTCTATGGATATTGAGGTTCGGGGAGAGGTTTATATGCCTGTTAAGGGATTTGAGGCATTTAATCAGACTCGAGATGTCCCTTTTGCTAATCCACGAAATGCTGCGGCAGGTTCGCTTCACATGCTTGATCCAAAACAGGTGGCTAAGCGACCCTTAAGCATATTTATTCATTCTTTGGGCAATGTGCCAAACTGGACAATACCAACGCAAGAACAAAGCCTTTGTAAATTGCAAGGGCTGGGGTTGGTAGTCAATCCCTATCACCGCTTATGTCAGGGTATTGATGAAGTGATTACCTATTGTCAGGAATGTGAAAAATTGCGGCCAGACTTAGGGTATGAAATTGATGGTACAGTAGTTAAAGTAAACTCACTGGAGTTTCAAAAGCGGCTTGGAGTAACAAGCAGAAGCCCTCGTTGGGCAGTGGCATATAAATTTACCGCTCAACAGGCAACTACAATATTGAAGGATATTATTATTCAGGTTGGTAGGACCGGAGCATTGACCCCTGTGGCTATTTTGGAACCCGTTGAGCTTGCCGGGGTAAAAATATCCAGGGCAACCCTTCATAATGAGGATGAAATAAAAAGAAAGGATATTCGAATAAATGATCGGGTAGTTATAGAACGAAGTGGGGATGTTATTCCTAAGATTGTGGGTGTGCTTCCTGCAGCAGAAGGACGAAACGCACCGTTTATTTTTCCAACTACTTGTCCAGAGTGTGGGGCAATGGTTATCAGACTTGAGGGAGAGGCAAGGTCATTCTGTAGCGGTGTGAACTGTCCTGCCGGACGCCAACGACGAATCGAATACTTTGCATCAAAAGGATGCATGAATATTGAGGGCATGGGCACAAGTGTGGTAAAACAGCTTCTTGAAGAGGGGATAATTGAGGATATTCCATCCATTTATACCCTGCGGAAAAATGGGGACAGCGCCCTATTTTTAGAAGAAAAAATAGGGCGCTGTCCCCATTTTTCTAAACGACTTTGTTCCCTTGAGGGTTGGGGAGATAAATCTGTAGAGAATCTTCTGGCAAGTATTGAGGAAAGCACAACAAGATCCCTTAACCGATTGATAAACAGCCTCGGAATCCCCCAGGTAGGTTCTAAATTATCTACAGTATTGGCTGAACATTTTGGATCCATGGAAAATGTGAGCTGTGCAACTCAAGATGAGTTATTAAATATCCCGGACATTGGACCCAAAACAGCTGCAAACATCGTTACCTTTTTCTCTCAGGAGCAAACCAAAAGCCTTCTGGCATCCCTTAAATCTCTTGGGATTAACGGAAAAGGTAAGGAAGGTGCTGCCGTTCCCCGCAGTCGTGGGGATGAGGCGGAGTTTGTCCTTACCGGCACGCTTCCCAATCTTTCAAGGGCAGAAGCAACAGAGATTATCCAGAGGCTTGGCGGTAGGACAGCGGACAATGTTTCTAAAAAAACCTCTGCCCTGATTGTGGGTGATAAGCCTGGCTCTAAGCTGAAAAAGGCACAGCAATTGGGAATAAGGATAATATTGGCTGAGGAATTTAAGGAGATGGCAATGGTAGGAATTGATAAAAACGGAGAATGATTGTAAATGAAACTAAAATTAGAACAATTAGAATACCAGCAGAAAGCCATACATTTTGTAATATCCGTTTTAAAAGGGCAGGGACAGAATACTTTTGATAATGCCTGCATAGAAGGTATTCGCTCAAATATTCTTTCATTATCAAAAAAAGAAATCCAACAGAACATTAAAGATATTGCTATTGAAAATGGCATTGAGGAACAGGCTTTAAAAATTTCAGAAGATAATGACCTTTGTGTGGAGATGGAGACAGGAACTGGCAAAACCCTTGTTTACATCAAAACCATTTTTGAACTTTTCAAGCATTACGGATTTACTAAATTTATTATTCTTGTGCCTTCGGTTGCGATTAAAGAAGGAGTGCTTAAAACATTTGAGATTTTTGAAAAACAGCTTGAGGATATTTATAATACAAAGCCTAATTGTTTTGAATATGACAGCAAACGGCTTTCAAGGGTTATGAACTTTATTGAGGAACAACATCCTCAAATTATGGTGATGACCTTGCAGTCTTTTAACTCCGATGACCGTATCCTTAATCAGGCACAGCGAGAAGACCTTTTTTTCAATATGCCCTACATTGAGGCAATCGCAAGAGCAAATCCTATAATGATAATGGATGAGCCCCAGGAAGGAATGGATACGGATAACTCGATTGAAAGAATTGAAACCTTAAATCCGCTTTTCAAAATCAGATATTCTGCAACGCATAAGGTAATGAAAAACCTTGTTTACAGGCTTACCCCTTTTGACAGTTACAAACAAGGGCTTGTAAAAAAGATTGAGGTGCTGACTGTATCTGAGAAAAATGACGAGGCGTCAATGAAGATTGAGCTTTCTAAAATTGAGTTGGGCAAAGGCGAGCCAAAAGCTGTTTTGAAGGTGTGGCATCAGACCGTTGCAGGTTTCAAATTCAAGAATACAAAAAATCTGGATAAAAACGCTGAACTATACGAGGTTACAGGAAACATTATCTACAAAGATTATGTGATTGAACAAATTGCAAAACCTATCAGAGATAAAGGGTTTGTAAAGTTTAAAAACGGTGCGGTTATTCGCGAAGGCGACCAGGCAAAAGATTGTTCCGTAATATTTGGCGAGCAGATATACTGGTTGATTGATTCTCATTTCAGGAAAAAGGAAAAACTGAAAAAAGAAGGGATAAAATGTCTGTCACTCACCTTTATTGACCGTGTTGATAACTACATACAGCCCGAAGGTGTTATTAAAAAAGCGTTTGAGGAACAGTATAAAAAAATCCATTTGGAATTTTATGGCAAAGAACCGTCACCCGAACAGATAAAAGGAATACAAGGTTACTATTTTGCCCAAACCGGCAAGGGGGATTATACGGACAATGACCGTTCGATGTCTAACAACAAGGAACTGTATGACCTGATATTAAAAGACAAAGAAAAACTCCTTTCTCTTGATAATCCCGTTGAGTTTATTTTTTCTCATTCCGCTCTTGGTGTGGGTTGGGATAATCCCAATGTTTTCAACATTGCCACATTAAATCAGAGCTACAGCGAAATAAAAAAACGGCAGGAAATAGGGCGTGGGCTTCGTATCTGTGTTAATCAGAACGGACAGAGGGTTTATGATGCGCCAGGGGTGATTGAAGGAGAAGAGATAAACCTCTTGACCGTTATTCCCAATGAAACTTATGAGACTTTTGTCTCTCAATATCAATCCGAAATTTCCGAAATTTACGGCACAAAAGAAGCAGGGGCAGAAACCCGCAATAACCATAAAGGACAAGGGATTTCTGAAAAGAAAATCAAAAGGAATGAAAGCCTGTTTAATTCCCCTTCTTTCAAAGAATTCTGGAGGCGGCTGGCAAGAAAAACCGAATATTTAGTATTCTTTGATGAAGAAAGGATTATCAATGAGTCCATTAGCTCATTAAACGGCATTACTATTTCCGAACCTAAATTAGAAATATCGCTTGGCAGGATACAAGATATTTCCGCAGATACGGTTGAAACCTCTGATTTCAGAACAGAAAACAAGGCAACTCATACTTTCTTTGCACCGCTTGATTTGGTTGAGGAGATAAGCGAAAACACCGCTCTTGCCTATCCCACTGTTTTTAAGATTGTAAAGGGCTTAACTAACTTGAAAGAGATTATCAAAAATCCACGGAATATCAAATAAGCGGTGAAGCATTTGAGCTTGATAAATTTGAACAATATATCATTAAAAATACAAAGAAGATCGAGCCGACACCTAATCGTGGAATTTATGACCATATCGTCTGGGATAGTGAGATAGAACAAAATTTTGCCAGAGATGCGGATGCAGATACCGAAGTGGTATGCTTCTTAAAACTCCCCGATTTTTATACCATCAATACCCCTGTTGGCAAATATAACCCTGACTTTGGAATGGTTTTGAAGAGGCGGAAAATCAGGGACAAAACCAGTAGTGAGTATTACTTTGTTATTGAAACCAAAGGGACAAACGATATAAATGACCGCAAAGCCCTAACGGAAAACGAGATTTACAGGATAAAATGCGCCATGAAACATTTTGATGCACTTGGAATAGAATCAAAGGTCAATTATATTGCATCTGTAAAAGAATTTGAAACTTTTAAAAGTAAAATATAGGATATTTACCATGAAGGACATGAAGATAATGAAGGTTAAGAGGGAAGGTTTTTTTCTTTCTTCCTGTTCTTTATGTTCTTCATGGTAAAATCTCTTCATGGTAAAATTTCTAAAAAAGGAGAATGATGATAATGAAAAGAGAATTTAGTGAATTATCACATAAAATTATAGGGTGCGCTATTGAGGTGCATAAATTATTAGGACCGGGATTGCTGGAATCGGCTTATCAAAATTGCTTGGCACATGAATTAAAATTAAATAATATCACTTTTGAAACTGAATATCCTCTTCCCATAGAATACAAAGGGACAAGGCTTGATTGCGGCTATCGTCTGGATTTTTTTATTGAGAATACCATCATTCTTGAACTAAAGAGTGTTGAAAATATTCTGGGAATCCATGAAGCCCAGTTACTGACATATATGAAACTATTGAAGACTAAACATGGGTTCTTGATTAATTTTAATGTAAAACTTTTAAAAGACGGTATTAAGAGTTTTGTTTTATAAATTAAGATTTTCACCATGAAGAACATGAAGATTAAAAAGAGATATTTTTTCAGTTTCTTCCTTCATTATCTTCATGCCCTTCATGGTGAAAAAAAGAGAGGTATAATGAAATGGATAATCTGAATAAAAAAATGATGAATACGCCTGATTTGAATAAGGAACGACTTGAGAAACTAAAAGAGCTTTTTCCTGACCTGTTCACAATTGAAGGAAACCTCAACCCTGATGCTGCTGACGGGAATATGATTATTGAAGGTGAAAACCTTGAGGCAATGAAGGTGTTGCTTTCTGCTTACAGGGAAAGGGTGAAGTGTATCTACATTGACCCGCCGTATAATACTGGGAATGATTTTGTTTACTCCGACAGATGGGATGAGTCTAAAGAAGACTACTGGGAACATATAGGGGTTACTGAAAACGGTGTAAAAATTGATACAAACTTTGAGTCTTCGGGTCGGTATCATTCTAATTGGCTGAATATGATGTACTCACGACTGTTACTGGCAAGGCAACTTTTAAGAGATGATGGAGTCATTTTTATTTCTATTGATGATAATGAGGTGCATCATTTGAGGAAAATGTGCGATGAGGTGTTTGGGGAGGAGAATTTTGTAGCATCTTATTTATGGAAAAAGAAAGGAACTACAACGAATGTTGAAGGAGCAAAGGTTAGTTCACTAACTGAATATATTATTTGTTATAAAAAATCAGAAAATGACAGTTTGATGTATATTCAGAAAAAAGAGGCAATGTATTTAGCCATGGTTCATGGGAAAAACATTTTTGACGAAGTACTGTTAAAAAATGGCTTGATGCTGAATTATTCACTTGAACAGATAGGCAGTTTCATGGATAATAAAGTCTTTTTTGCTAAAGACGACCTTAAGGAATGTCTTGTTTGCATGAACATGAGTATCGAAAAAAAGACTTTGAAAGAGTTGGAAAATTATAAAGATAAAATCTTTATCTGTCTGGAAAGGTCTTTGAACACAACAATGAAATGGAACTTAAGACATCTGCTCGGTGATAAACTGATTGCTTTTTAATAACCAGAGAAGCCAAAACAACACATTGGCTTTTATAAGGATTAGCAAAATCTGATGTAACTACTCAGTAAAGGAATTTACCACGGAAACATAAAGGCATACAGTAACTACTTGTAGCTATATTGGACGGAAAAACTACGAAATACGCGAAAAACCACGAAAATTAATAATCAGAAGGAATTTGTGAGTCAGAATTTTTCGCGTTTTTTTGCGTTTTTCGCAAGTTATCTCTTGATAGCTGAGTAGTTACAATCTGACAAAGGAAACAGGAGTTAATACACATGAGCGATATGGGCAAGTTATTAATCTTTCTTGGCATTTGCCTGCTTGTAGCAGGGGTGGTATTTCTTGTATTTGACAAAATACCGGGATTTGGCAGGCTACCCGGAGATATTCTGCTCAAACGAAAAAATTTCACAGTTTATTTTCCGATAATGACATGCGTGGTTATAAGTATGGTTATAACCATTATCCTATGGCTGTCAAACAAGAGGTGATATGAGAAATTTATTCAGGATTATATGCTTATTGATAATGATCCTTCTACCCATTACAGCTAACGCTTTTCTTCTTCGAGTGGGATTAAAAAATGGTGTTTCAGGAATAGTGGTTTCAGCAACCAGTTATTTTGACCTGATTGATATGCATACCAATCAGGTTATATTAACAACCTATGGTTGGCGAAACTACAAAATTGATGTGGAAAATGGAGGATTAGCGGTTGAAGGGGTAGGAACCTTTCAGGGGCCGATTATCCTTGCTCCCATATCTAATGCATTTGGAAAGGTTGATAACAAGGCATATCGAGGAAAATTAGAAATATCCAGAACAAATAACGCAAGGATAATGGTAGTAAATATCATTGATATTGAAGAATATCTTTATGGGGTAGTGGGAAGTGAAATGTCTAGTAGCTTTCCCTTGGAGGCATTAAAGGCACAGGCAATTATTGCCCGAACATTTGCCCTGGCAGGATTAAAAAAGCATCAAGATAAGGGCTACAATCTTTGTTCTACGACTTGCTGTCAGGCTTATAATGGTGCTTTGGCAGAATCTCTGATAATTACCACAGCTGTGGACCAGACTCAATCCCTTGTTTTAAGCTATGGAGGCAACTTAGCCAAAACATATTATCATTCTTGCTGCGGTGGTAAAACCGCTCCTTTTATTTGGAAGGGACAGGGAGAACCATATCTTCAAAGTAAAAACTGTCCCTTTTGTAACCATTTGCGAAATTCCAGCTACTCATGGACGCAACGGATCAGTTTCTATGAGCTTCAAAAGGCATTTGGCACTGACAAGATAACCTCCATATCTATAAATGCACAAGATGAGAGTGGTCGGGCAAAAACCATATTAATCTGTCAAGTGTCTGGAAATACTACCATTGATGCCAATAAATTCCGAAGTACCATGGGCTATACCCGTGTAAAGAGTACCTTGTTTACCATGGATAATGATGGCCAAGGTGTTGTCTTAAATGGAAATGGTTATGGCCATGGTGTTGGGTTGTGTCAATGGGGGGCAAGGGGAATGGCTGAAGCAGGATATACCTTTAAGGAGATTCTGGGTTTTTATTATCCAGGTGTTTGCTTGCAAAAAATAGCCTTTGAGAAAAAAATGAGAGGCAGACAAGATGAATGAAACAGATACCCTTATTCGATTAGTTCTATCTACCATACTTGGTGGGTTAGTGGGTATGGAACGGCAAATCCACCATAAACCAGCTGGATTATGCACGCACATCCTTGTGTGTATTGGTGCATGTCTGTGTATGATTATTGGACTCTCTCTTAACAAAGAATTTGGCAATACGATTGATCCGTCCAGAATTGCTGCTCAGGTTGTTTCAGGAATAGGGTTCTTAGGTGCCGGGACAATTATTGTTTCAAGGGCAAGCGTTAAGGGTTTGACGACCGCAGCAAGTATCTGGTCAACCTCTGTGCTCGGACTTGCTGCTGGTAATGGGATGTTTTTTGCAGCATCAGTG
>MNYI01000008.1 GCA_001873945.1 Candidatus Desantisbacteria bacterium CG2_30_40_21 | reverse complement strand
ATGAAGCTTGGAACTTTGTAGGGAAAAAAACAAAAATTGCTCCTCTGAAAATGAGTCAGATAAAACAAAAGGTGATGCATGGGATCATATATTTCTTGAAGTTGTAGATAAATTAGTAGTCTCTCTTGTTGTGGGTCCTCGACAGGCTGTTACGGAATAGAAATTTGGTATGAGAGGCACACAATATGTTGTCCACATTTCCTTGCCAGATACCATATGTGGTATGCCAGTATCCTTGATTTTTAGTTCCGTAACAGCCTGTCGAGGTCTGGCCCTGTCTCTCTGCTCCTTAATTGGTTGGATGTTCTATCTGCCATACATTATCTCCTTATGCTAAAAATACCTTATTATTATATCAAATCGTCATTCATAATGCGCGAAGTGTCCGTCTAACGATTGAGCTCACCTGCCCGAAAACGCTCCTGCGTTTGAGGGTCAGGTGCAGCGATTGGTTAGGCTTTTAATGGGGTAACTGTCCCCTATTTCCCTCCTATTTCCCTATTTCCTATTCATCTTTCAATATCTAACCCTGACTTCTTTTCTGTTAGTTCACAATTCATACTGCTACTCTTGGTTCCCCAGCCACAATGAGAACAATAAACGCCATCGAAAGAAGAATAGCTGTTATAGCAACCATCCATGTGATCTATATCTCCCGCAGCATCAATCGTTTCTCTTTTCTCATGAGCATCCACAATAAAGTAACATTTTGGGCACAAAAGAAAGGGAAATATCTCTTGATTGTTACAATTGTTGCATAGAAAAACTGAATTTATTTCAAAACCAGAGGTATCGTAACCACCACATCCATTACTACAATTAGTACGATACGAATACTCCCTATATTTCCAAGGATGTCTTACATTATCACTATTACATATAGGACATCCTTCTAACTATTCCTGTCGTTTCTCATTTGCTCTCTTTTGTTTCTCTAATATGTCTCTTTCAAATTTCCACATAGAAAACATCTCTCTTATTGTTCCCCATATTTTTATCGGTGCTAATATTATAAGTATGGGGACTATAATAATTATGAAGAGATTTATGAACCGTGGCTTATTAAATAGATATATGTAACAAGCGTAGGCACACATACATGTAACTAAGAATATCGCTGTTCATAATAAGAATCCAAAAAATTTTTTACATGTTCTCGAAAATCTGTCCATATGATTGTACCTCTATTGTTTGCAATAAACAGATAACTCATTCACAAAAGGAATAGGGCTCGTTCATACCAACAAAATCTGTAATTGTAAATGGATCTCTTTCATTTATCTTCCATATGGACTAACATTATTTATTATCTTCCATAGACAATTTAATGTAATTAAATCACAACTTCAAAGAGATTGTCAAGAAAAAAATCAAATTTTCCTTGACAAGCAATAAAAGAATTAGTATAATATCATTATGCCGCTTATAGATAATTCAGGAGGATAGATATTTAACATGGATTTCAAGGATTTTCTCAGAACAAAACAGAATATTGCTGATAAAAAAATCCGTAATCGTTCACACTCCTTTGGAAGAGATTAAAGTCTATGCTGTTCACATTTCCTTGCCAAATACCATATCGTAGTATGCCAGTATTCTCGATTTTTAGTTCCGTAACAGCCTGTCGAGGTTATTGAAAAGCCTGTTCGGATTGACGAACATCGGGGTTTAGCCTATTGGTGCGAAAACTGTCAAAAAGTTCATTTATATCCTCTCTTACCACAGTGCGTCAGAATATTCTAATTAAGGGAATGTGTAATGTGCCCCAAACTAAAGAAACACAAAATATGGCTAAACGCTTTCGTCTCAACGGAGATGCTTATTTCCGCTTCATTACAACACATGGTATTGAACCAACCAATAATCTGGCAGAACAAGCAATCCGCTTTGTTGTGATTGATCGGGTAATCACACAGGGAACTCGTAGTGAACAAGGCCGCAAATGGTGCGAACATATCTGGACAGTGCTCGCTACTTGCTCCAATCAAGCTCGTTCTGCTTTTGAATTTATTTACAATGCAGTCCAAGCCTCCTTTGTTCCAGACCAACTCATCCCTTCCCTTTTACCAACACCCCCGTGAACGGTTACATTCTTCGTCTGTTTTCGGTTCTTCGCTTGCTCTCAACTCAATAAATGGTGTCTGTCCCCTATTTCCCCGCGTTCCCCGGAAACAGTATTGGTGCTGTCCCCGGTTTCCCCTATCCTCCAAAGATGTGGGTAATGATAAGTCTCAAGAGGGGACGATAACCGAACACTAAAACGAGATTTTACTAATACCCTGCCATACATGGAATGCTTATAATAAATAACATTCCTACCCCATAGACAAAGCCTGCTAAGATGGTATATCGAAATAACATTTGCATTTTGCACCTCTTTTTATCAAGATAATACCATCATAACATATCTTCCTCAAAAAAGCAAGTAAAATTTACTATTTTTTTTTATTATAATATTAATGTGCATAACATCTATTTGAATAGCTATTGTATTGCACTATAATCACAACCTTAACAATAATTTTACGCACAATACTTATGCCCCTTTGAGTATATTTTAGCATACACCTATTTTTTCGCTCTGTCAAGAGCTTTTTCCATCGCAAATCCAATCCTCAAAAGCATCTCTTCATCAAATGCCTTACAGATTATCTGGAGCCCTATTGGAAGACCTTCCTTTGAAAATCCACAAGGAATACTTATTGCCGGCAAACCGGCAAGGTTAATTGTTACAGTATAAATATCAGCTAAATACATCTGCAATGGGTCATCTACCTTTTCACCAATCTTAAAAGCTGGAAACGGTGAAACAGGGGTTATTAAGGCATCGTATTTTTCAAAAGCCTTATTAAAATCCTGCTTTATCATCGTTCGCACCTTTTGTGCCTTAAGGTAATAGGCATCATAATATCCAGCTGATAAGGCATAAGTGCCAAGCATAATCCGTCGCCTTACCTCGTCACCAAACCCTTCACTTCGAGTTTTCCTGTACATATTTAATAAACTATGCTCTGTACTCTGTGTTCTGTGCTCTGCCCTATATCCATATTGCACCCCATCATATCTTGCCAGATTTGAACTGGCTTCAGATGTAACTAAGATATAATAACAAGAAATGGCATACTCAGTATGAGGCATGGAAATATTCTCACATAGGGCACCATTTTTTGAAATAAGATTGATAGCATCAAGAACCGTAGATTTCACCTCCGTGTCAATCCCTTGAGCAAAGTATTCTGTAGGAACTCCAATTTTAATCCCTTTCAAGTCTTTTTCTAAGCAGCTTAAATAGTCTGGAACGACAATCTTTACTGAGGTAGAATCTGCTGGGTCATACCCACTGATTACCTTCATCAATAATGCGGCATCAGTAACATCTCTGGTTAATGATCCGATTTGATCGAAAGAAGAGGCATAGGCAATAAGACCATACCTTGAGACTCGACCATAGGTGGGTTTCATCCCTACCACCCCGCAAAAGGATGCTGGTTGACGGATAGAGCCGCCTGTATCAGAGCCTATGGCAGTGGTTGCCTCGCAGGATGCAACCACTGCGGCTGACCCGCCACTTGAGCCGCCTGGTACCCTTTCTAAATCCCAGGGATTATGAGTTGGTCCAAAGGCTGAATTCTCAGTAGATGACCCCATGGCAAATTCATCCATATTAGTCTTCCCAATAATCACCATATTTGCCTTTTTTAGCTTTTCAACAACCGTAGCATCATAAGGCGGCTTAAACCCCTCAAGGATTTTGGAGGCACAGGTGGTTGGAATGGATTTGGTGCAGATATTATCCTTAACTGCTATAGGAATACCGGCTAATGGATGAATATCCTGCCCTTGGGCAATCATCTCATCCACCTTTTTTGCTTGTTCCATACCAGTATCAAATGTGTTACAAAGGTAACCATGAATTCCTGGCTCTACTTGTTCTATTCTATTGATTGTTTCACTTAATATTTCACAGGCACTAATCTGCTTTGAGATTAATAAGTTATGAAGTTGATGAGCTGTAAGTTCGTATAAAGACATACATTCCTCCTAAGTCGTCAAGAAAAAATATACTCAAGTGGGGCATAAATTGCGATTTTTCTCGGGGTGAGGATTAATCAAGGAGAGCAATGGCGCGCAAGGTGAGCAATAGTGTACTATTGCTCAC
>MNYI01000037.1 GCA_001873945.1 Candidatus Desantisbacteria bacterium CG2_30_40_21 | reverse complement strand
CAATAGTGTACTATTGCGAACCTGAACAACACAGCTATCGTTGATTAAGACCAGCGAAAAACGCAATTTATGCCCCACTTGAGTATAAAATACCATATTTTTTAAGTTTTGTCAAGTAATATTTTGAATATTTCAGCAATTCTCATTATGAAGTGCATTTTTATTCAATTGAGGCTACCATAATTAGAATTGCTGAGAATTATCTTGACATTTAGCAAGATTTGGGGTAAAATAATTTAGGAAGAAAGGGGAGGGTAGTAGAATAATTACTCCCTTCCTTCCTAAATTATTACGAGGTGAAAGATAATGCAAGATTTGACCCCTATGGAAATTGTCAAGGAGCTTGACAGGTATATTATTGGGCAAGATAAAGCCAAAAAGGCAGTAGCTATTGCCTTAAGAAACCGTATCCGAAGACAAAGATTGGCAGAAGAGTTAAGGGAAGAGGTTTCTCCAAAAAATATTATCATGATTGGTCCCACAGGTGTGGGTAAAACAGAGATTGCCAGAAGGCTTTCTAATTTAGCCAATGTTCCCTTTCTTAAGATAGAGGCAACAAAATTTACGGAAGTAGGATATGTTGGTCGGGATGTGGAGTCAATGGTAAGGGATCTTGCCGCTATGACGGTAAACTTAGTTAAACAGGATGCGATGAAAAAGATAGAGAAAGAGGCTATGGACATGGCTGAGGAAAAAATCATGGATATTCTCCTGCCACTGCCAAAGACGAAGAAAAAGAAAAAGTCTGATGAAGAAGGAGAGGATAATGCTGCACAGGAAATGGAAAAGATTCAAAATAGTCGGGAAAAGCTACGGAAAAAACTGAAACAAGGTCAATTGGAAAATAGAATGATAGAGATAGATACTAAGGATGCTTCTATGCCTATGTTTGAGATATTTGCTGGAAGTGGAATGGAAGGGCTTGATATGGGGCTGTCTGATGCCTTAAGCACTATGTTGCCACAAAAGGTTAAGAAAAGAAAAGTGTCTATTGTAGAGGCTCGTAGAATCCTGATTAATGAGGAATCACAAAAATTAATTGATATGGAAGATATACTTAAGGATGCCATTAGCCGCATAGAAAATCAGGGAATTATCTTTTTGGATGAATTGGATAAGGTGGTTAGTACAGGCTCCAGAACAGGTGGTCCGGATGTTTCCCGTGAGGGTGTTCAACGGGATTTATTGCCTATTGTTGAGGGAACTACTGTTACTACCCGTTATGGACCGGTCAGAACAAATCATATCCTTTTTATTGCTGCTGGAACATTCCATGATGCAAAACCAGCAGACATGATTTCAGAATTACAGGGAAGGTTTCCTGTCAGGGTAGAGCTCTCCTCATTGGTAAGAGAGGATTTTATCCAGATATTGACAGAACCACGAAATGCTATTATTAAACAATATGTGGCTTTGCTTGGAACTGAAGGGGTTGACCTGCAGTTTCAGGAAGATGCCATATATGAGATTGCCTCCCTTGCCTCTATAGTTAATGAAAATACTGAAGATATTGGAGCAAGAAGACTTCATACTATTATGGAAAAGGTGGTTGAGAATATTTCCTTTGAAACCCCACCCCGCACGGGAACGGTTATTATTGATGCTGAATATGTGCGATCCATGTTAAATGAGATTATTAAGGATAAGGATTTGAGCAGGTATATATTGTAGGGGAATTATGGGATGTGTCCCAATATTTCCCAGCATTCAGTAATCACTGAATATTCGATAAAAGAAAATCAACCTCACATATCCTAATAAAACCGTAGTAGACAAGCTGTCTCGGCTCGTTATGAGAAAGAACACGAAGCGAGACGCTTCGTCTACTGAACAAGTGAAGAATAATTTATTTCAGATTTTTTCAGGAAGTCTAAGAATTGCTCCATAGCCCTTGTCTTAAACAGGGTATTCTTTACGATAACAGTAAAGTTTCGCTTAAATCTGATGCCCTTGATCCGAAATATTTTGAGTGAATTTAATTTTTTTTCCTTTAACACTGTCCATTGAGAAGTAATAGCTATGCCCAAGCCTGCTTCAACCGCAGACTTGATTGATTCAGAGCTGCCTAATTCCATTTTAATATTCAAATCTGTTAGCTTTATGCCGGCAATAGATAGCGTGTTTTCTATTGCCTTTCGTGTTCCAGAACCTTGTTCCCGCAAGATAATTGCCTCCTTCTTAACCTCATCAATATCTATCTCACTTGCCTCCTGCCAATGATGCCTTGTTGGAGTAATAACTACCAGTTCATCCTCCATAAATTTTTCTACGAGAATATCTTTATGTTCTGTTGGTCCTTCAACCAGCCCAAGGTCAATAAGATTATTAAGTAATTGAGCAGCAATATCTCTGGTGTTAGCGTTGGCAAGCAAGATATCTATCTTAGGGTAACAGTCCTTGAATCTACCAAGAATAACAGGTAAAAGATATTGACCAATGGTTGTGCTGGCACCAATGACCAATCTGCCTCGTGCAGATTCAGTCAATTCTGATATTTCTTTTTCTGCTTTCTGATAAAGTTCTAAGATGTTATGGGCATACCTGAAAAGGACATCACCAGATGGGGTTAAACTCACCTTACCCTTGAGTCGATCAAATAGCCTTGTCTCTAAATACTCTTCCAGAATATGAATCTGCTGGCTGACTGCCGGTTGGGTCAGACAGAGTATTCTGGCAGTACTGGAAAAGCTTTTTTCCTTTGCCAGGGTATAAAATGTTTTCAGGGAAAATCTATTTAACATGTAACTTGCTCCTTTGTTGCTCATCTTGCCAAAAACTCCTTCTTAAACTTCATAAATCGCTCCTGCTGAATACTCTCTCGTATCTGCCGCATTAAATTCATCATAAAGGCAAGATTATGCCAAGTAGTGAGTCTGACACCAAGGATTTCATTGACATGGATCAGGTGTCTAATATATGCTCTGGAATAATTTCTGCATACATAACAGCTACACTCAGCATCAATAGGTGTCGTGTCTGTGGCACATGGTGCATTTCTAATGACCAATGGACCATTTGAGGTAAATACCTCCCCTGTTCTGGCATGACGGGTGGGCATGACGCAGTCAAACATATCAACCCCTGTTTCTACAGCCTCAAGAATATCCTCTGGTGCTCCCACACCCATCAAATAGTGCGGGCTATTCTCCGGCAGGTGCGGTACTGTTTCTTTCAGCATTTCATACATAAGCTCTTTTGGCTCTCCAACAGAAAGCCCACCAATGGCATATCCATCAAAACCAATATCTGTCAATTCATCAATGCTTTCATGCCGCAATTTGGGATACATATTGCCCTGAACAATACCAAAAAGGCTTGAGCCATTATTATTTATACTCAAAAATGTTTGCTTGTTTCTTTTTGCCCATCTATTCGTTCTATCCTTAGCTATCCTTGCCTCTTCATATCCACATGGGTATGGGGCACATTCATCCAGAGGCATGACAATATCCGAACCAAGCATCATCTGGAATTCTATTACACTCTCCGGTGTAAAAAGGTGATATGAACCATCAATGTGGGATTGAAACCTTGCCCCTTTCTCGGTAATCTTTCTGAGCCTGTTGAGGCTGAATATCTGATAACCACCACTATCGGTCAATATCGGTTTATCCCAGTGCATAAACCGGTGAAACCCGCCACTTATCTTGATAATCTCTGACCCCGGCCGTAAAAAGAGATGGTAGGCATTGCTCAGGATTATTTCTACACCAATCTCATAAAGCTCCTCTGGTGTCATGGTTTTTGCCGTTGCCTGTGTTCCAACAGGCATAAAGGCAGGGGTATTTATTACCCCATGATTGGTAATAACTTTTCCAACCCTTGCCCGGCACTGGGTTGAAGTTTTAATAATATTAAAATTAATTGCCGTCACCCCCCATTATTACCTGAGTCCTCGCTGGAAATTTCCCGAGCTGTGCAATCGGAATTTATCACACAGAGACACAAAGCACACAAAGAACAGAAAAGAAGAAAAATCTCATATGTCTTTGTGATCTCTGTGGCTTTGTGTGAGAAATAAGTGAGCTTTGTG
>MNYI01000035.1 GCA_001873945.1 Candidatus Desantisbacteria bacterium CG2_30_40_21 | reverse complement strand
TAAAAAAACAAACTGACGGAATGCAAATTTTTATAAATTCACAGAATAATGCTTCAAATTTCCAAAAATCTGCGTTCAGCTACATTCAAATAAGAGATTTATCCTTCGATTTTCCTCTGTGTCTCCGTGTCTCCGTGGTGAGTTGTTATGTATTTATGCGGTAAAAATGTCATAATTAGAATTGCTGAGGGTGGTTATATTTCTCTAATTCCGCTGATGACACAGTCCAAGCATTTGCCGAAAATAAGCATCATTTGGAATTATTTTCAATGCCGCATTAAATTCACAAGCTGCCTTGTCAAGCATTCCCTGCTTGAAGTAAACAGATCCCAGTTCACCATGATACCTTGGATTGTTTGGGTTAAGCAGGATAGCCTGTTGCATCATTTTTCCTGCCTTTGATAGAGAGCCTGCCTCAAAGTAAAGTCGACCAAGGGATGCCCAGACATTTACCATAGATGGGTCATACAGTACAGCCTTTTCCAGAGAGGCTATGCCCTTTATCTTTAATCCTTGTTGAACCTGTAGTTCACCTGATATTCGATGATATTCTGCATGTTTGGGGTATATCTTTATTGCCCTGCTTATTTCATCCATAGCCTCTTTATACTTTTGTTCATGGACATAGATGGCAGCAAGGTTGTTGTGTGGATCACCAAAAAGCGGCTTTAACTCTAAGGCACGATTGCAGGCATCAATTGCCTTTCCTCTGGCAGAGGTATCGCCATATGAAACGAAAGCCTTTCCATAGGCTGAGCTAAGGATATTGTAATAATAGGCATGGTGTGGATTAATCCTTACTGCATCCTCAGCTCGTTTAAGGAACTTGTCAAATGACTCCTTTGATCTATCTGATATGGTAGAATATACTGCCAGCATCTCCCCATAATAAAACTCCTCACCTGGATTATATTCTAATGCCTTTTCATACATATATATCGCTTGATCAAGATCCTGTTGCTGACTCAAAGCAAGAGCATTTTTGTAATACACATCAGCCTTGCAAGCAAGAAAAGAGTATCGGATAATGACAACACACAGAATAATAGCTGCTATCGGCAGAATTATTCTAACTAATGGGTTAATTGATAGGGTATGGGCAACATGCTTTGCCCCAATGCCTACAATACTTCCTATCAATACCCAAAAAAGTGTAGATGTCGGAACAACCCCAAACCCAACCTCATTCTGAATCAAATAAGAAACAATGGCGGCAATGGAGGCAGAAACAAGCCACTTATCAGGGTACTTCATTCTTTTCCATAACCTTCCAGCAAAAATAAAGAAACTGATCAGTATCCAAAGATAAACAGCCAGACCAATAAGCCCACGAGTAGCTGCAATATCAAGCATCTCATTATGTGCCTTATCAATCAAAACATTATAACCACCCTCAGCATGAATAAATTCAAGTGTTTCATATCTGGTAGCAGCCATACGCAAGGCATCTGGACCTATGCCGAGTATAGGGTTATCCATAATAATGTGCAGGGTTGTCTTCCATATCTGAATACGATTAGCAAAGGTGCCTGCCGCTTCAATCTTTTCCTTTCCTTGTGATTTAACAATTTGAATAGTGCCTGTGAGTTTGGGCAAGGGTGAGGTTTTCTCATGCAGACAAAGCCCGGCGGTAGTCAGGATAATGATTAATCCAGCTATTGCTACCATTTTTCGTTTTTTCCATATCTCTACCCTGTTTAAGACAGCAAATATAATCAATCCAACTAAAAGCCCAAGAAACCCCCCACGATTTTTGGTAATTATCAGACAAGCATAAATGAGAAGACTGCCAATGCCAGCAAGGATGATATGCCATTTTGTGTTGCTACTTAAAAACAGCCCCACTGCGAAAAAAATCACCATAGCCATATATCCACCAGCATAGTTCTGATTGCCAAAGAAGGAGATAGGCACACCGCCGCTACCCCATCTGGAAAGGTCAATCCCGAATGGTTGAAGTATACCGCAAACAGCAGCGATAACCCCAACAACCACAAGGATTATTGCCCCCTTTTTCATATAGATAGTCTCATTGATAAAATTGATACATAGATAGCATAGAGTCGCATAATTAATCAGGGTAAGCAATCCCTCGGAGCGTTTATATTCACCAACCATGCTCATATATGGAAGGATTGAAAAACAGGTTGACAGGATACAACTAAATAAAAAAACAAGCAACGGGATATTAAGGGATGTTCTTGGCACCATCATCCTGCCGCTTATGCCTATCTTGATTGACCAGATAAACAAACACCCACAGGTAAACACCCACGACAGGGCAGCCTTGCCCAATTCAATGCTGGAGAGGCGTGAGTCAATAATCAGGGGCGTGCCGATAAGGATCAATAGCACCATCCATCGCATGAGGTTTTCGTCTACTCGTGCAAATAAGGCAGTGCCTTTGGCAAAGACAGTATCTTTGATGGAGATCGTTTTGTGTTCATGACTTTGCTTTAGCTTTTTGTGTTTTTTCATTTGTATAATTTTTGAGTATGGTTCAAAACCTGTCCCCTTTTCTCCCCCATACTATACACACATCCACAGTACCCCTGTCGATAAAGTGAATGTTGCCCTGAAAATTCCATTGCCCTCTTAAACCCATCCTGTTTCTTGAAATTATACACCAAAAATGCTGTATCGTCTATTTTACTGCCTATTCTATTTATAACCAATGAATCCTTGTGTGGACTAACGCTGAGAGTTGTAGTAAAGTATGGCACATGCAGTTCGCAAGCTTTCTTCCATGTCTCTTCCAGTCTCATCTGAAAGCAAACGCTACACCTCTGTCCTCCCTCAGGCTCATCCTCCAACCCCTTTGTCAAATCAAGCCAGGGATTAGGGTCATGATCACCCTCAATGAGGCGAAGATTAAGAATATGCGAGACTCGTTTCACTACTTCCATCCGCCTCTGGTATTCCTCAGCCGGGTAGATATTGGGATTATAAAAAAACCCAACTACCTCAAACCCATCCCCTCTTAACCTCTCAACAGGCGAACTTGCACATATTCCACAACAGATATGGAGCAGAACAATCTTACTCATGAGCTTGAGAATACCTCCCCTCTTCTTTTTGCGGTATCCTCCACGCTTATTGGCTCATCATGGTGGTGTTCTGTGTCATAAGCTGATATTGTCGGAATTCCCTGAAAGCATTCCTGTATCTTACAGATTTCTTCCCGGGATAACGGAGTAACCTCACATGCCCGAAGTGGTGTATTTATTTGCACCTCATCAGGGTTTATCTCAAACGCCAGCTCTGCCATTTTTTCTGCTGCTTCTTTATTCTCCGGCACAAACATCATCTGAAGGGCTAACCTGCCCTGATATTTTTGCCTGAACCGCTTTATTCCCTGATAAATCCCATCAAAGCTAATCCCTGCTGCCGGATTATTTATCAAATCAAATGACTCTTGTGACCAGACATCTAATTTAGCCACAACCACATCTGCCAGAGCCAATTCCTGCATTACGACATCCCTATCCAGAAGAGTAGCATTGGTCAAGACAGCTACAGGTCTTGCCATAATCGTTTTGGCTGCCACAATCATTTCACCAAGATTCTCTGCCAGACATGGCTCGCCACGACCGGCAATGGTAATATAATCTATTTTGAGCTCAGGCAATTCCCTTAATTCCCTGACAATCTCCTGCACAGGAACGAATACCCTCCTGTCCGTAGATACAGCAGGAGTCCTTCCAATCTGGCAATAGGTGCAATCAAAGGTACATATCTTTTTATCTTGAGAAAGCAGATCAATGCCTAAGGAAACACCTAATCTCCATGAAGACACGGGGCCGTAAATATATTTCATGTAAAATACTCCTCAAAATAGGGTATAGATTAATATTGATTTTCCTGAGTATATGTTCATTGTAACAAAATTTTTAGATGCTGTCAATAGATTTTATAGGAAAATTAATAATTGATCAGTTGTAACTACTCACCACGGAGACACGGAGGCACAGAGAAGAACATCCCTCTCTCCTTTGATAAGGGGGAATTAGGAAAATACAAAACCATCTACTCGTTTGTCTAATTTGTTATCTTGCTTTAG
>MNYI01000178.1 GCA_001873945.1 Candidatus Desantisbacteria bacterium CG2_30_40_21 | reverse complement strand
AGGATAGAAAAGAAGAAAAATCGTAACTACTCAAGCAAAGTAATTCACCACGGAGAACACATAAATTGATAGGTTGATAGGTTGATGAGTTTATAGGTTAAAGGAACACAGATCCATAATTCATAACCATTTCCTATCAATTCATCCACTTATCAACCCATCAACTATTCAACTTATCAACTTTTTGTGTCTTCGTGCCTTTGTGATCTCTGTGGTTTTGCGAGAAGAAATAAGTGAACCTTGTGAGCTTTGCGTCTTTGCGAGAAGAAATAAAGGTTCTTCAAACTCTGCGTTACTTTGCGGTTTATCCTAATTCTTCCCTCTGCCCCTTCACGCCGCTTTTTGTTTCAACCGATAGACAAAAGCCAATATCTCAGCCACAGCCTGATAAAGCCCAGGTGTAATCTCTGACCCAACCTCCACAGTATCAAACAATGCTTGAGCCAATGGCTTATTTTCTATAATTGGCACATCATTTTCCTTTGCTATATCAATGATGCGTTTTGCCATCAAGTCTTTACCCTTAGCCACCACAGTTGGTGCAACCATATAATCAGAATCATATCTTATCGCTACAGCCAGATGGGTTGGGTTGGTGATAACCACATTTGCTTTGGCAATCTCAGCCATCATTCTTCTTGCAGCTGTTTCCCTTTGCCTCATCCGTATTTTTCTTTTAACCGATGGATCACCCTCTAACTGTTTCCATTCATCCTTTAATTCATGCTGAGACATCATCAACTTCTGTTTATACTCATGCCTTTGATGAAGATAATCGAAAAGGCTCATTATTAATAAAAATATAGCCACATAAATAATTATCTTAAATGTCAGACTGGCAATAAATGTAAGCCCATCCATTAATCCTACATCCAAAAGATTAAGAAGCCGGAAATATTCCTTATTAATGATAGAATAAGATATAATGGCAATCACTGCAATCTTAAAGAATGTTTTGCCATATTCTATCAGGGCAATCTTGGACGGAACAAGTTTCTGCCATATTCGAGAAATATTAAATTTCATCCTTGCAAAATCAAACCTTAATGCCTTTGGGACAAAATATATCCCCACCTGTAATGCCTCAACAATAATAGCCACCAGCATGGCAATCAGCATAATGGGCAAGGTAATCTTGAAAAATGCTAAAATGATTACCGGGAAAAGGCTTATAATATTATCCGGTGAAAATTCAATTTCGTGTAAATGAGAAAAACAATACACAAAACAGCCAATCATCTTACTGAACATATAATACCCGAGCATAGACATAGCCAAACAGGTTATCAGGGTAATGGATGCAGCCGTAAGCTCAATACTTTTGACTGTCTGTCCCCTTTCCCTTGCTTTCTGCCGTTTTCTTGGGGTTGGCTCTTCGGTTCTACCCTCATCCTCAGCCCGAGCAAACAACTGAAGATCAAAGGTATCCACATATTCCACAAGGTATTTGGGGTCATATTGTTCTAACATAATTACCTCTGTTCAGGCTGAAGGGAGTAAGGCTGAAGGCTGAAGGTTCAGAGAAGAAACAGAAACTATATACCTTCCTTCCTTTTCACTATTCACTATTCACTTTTCACTTTTCACTATTCCGCCTTCCTTCCTATATAATACATCAACTCATCTATATCCGAAAATACATGAGTAAATACATTTTGTGCCACCTGACCCAGTAATGGGGTAATCAGTAGCAGGGTAATAATACCAATAACAATAGTCATCGCCCAACCTAACGCCATAATATTCATCATTGGTGCAACCTTTGCCAACAATCCCATGGACAGGGTTACTAAGAATAATACACCCATAATAGGCAGAGCCATCTTCAAGGCTGTCAGAAACATACCGCAAAACACCATAACTACTTTATCACAGATAAGGTTCGAAGCAGTTAAGGAGAATATCGGTACGGTCTCAAAGCTCTTAAAAACAGCTGTGATCATGAGATGATGTCCGCCTATAATCAAAAAGATAAGCAATGCAAAAAGCCCGATAAACTGTCCAATAATCGGCTGCTCTACCTGAGATAAGGGATCCACTGTATTTGCAAATCCAAACCCCATCTGTACACTATATAATTCACCTGAAATCTGAAAAGCAGACACAACTATGGTACAAAGGAATCCAATAATTATACCTATCAATACCTGAGATATCACAAGAAAGTAGTACTCGCATAATTTCCCTGACAAAGGCGGCAGCAAGTGATTTACTACAGGAAATATCAGCAGAGCAATAAAAAGGGCAAGCCCTGCCTTTACCCTCTGCGGGATAATCAAACTGCCAAAAAACGGGCTTATAACAAATATCCCTGAAATCCTTGCAAAAACAAGCAAAAACTTTTGGAACTGTGTAGCAAATAATTCGTAATGTTCCATTGTATTATCCCATCAAATCCGGAAATGTATTTATCAACCTTATCGTATATTCCATCAATGTTTTCAACATCCATGAACCAAAGACAATCATGGCTAACAGGGTAATAACTATCTTTGGGACAAATGACAGGGTTTGTTCCTGAATAGATGTTGCAGTTTGGAGGATACTGATTACCAAACCAACAAGCATGCTTATCCCCAACATAGGTGCGGAGATCAGAATAACATAAAATAATGCCTCTTGAATTAATTTTATAGCAAATCCTTCGGTCATGATAATACCTCATGTGTGATCGGTAATCGGTAATATGGTAATCACTGATTACCATATTACCGTATTACCATTTCCCTTAAGCGGCAATCGCACTATTGTTTGTTTCATTTTCAATCCATTTAACAATAGACAATACCAGACATTTTACTCGTTCATATTCTTTAAGGAGAAAGTTATACGAAGCCTCATTTATAAGCTGATTTTGATGGCTTATTCTTAAGAACAAAATAATATCCCTTAAAGAGTTCATAGCTGCTTCAAGAAAATGCCTGTATTCATCAAGGGTTTGCTGGGAATGTCCCTCAGCAATATTCATAGCCACACCCATAGCCGATCCTTTCATCTGAATAGCTAAATCATTACAAGTAGCCTCTCTCGGATACTGATTAACGATCCGACACACCTCCATGACTAATTTATTAGCCAATTGCCAGACACCTAACTCTTCATACCTTGGCATAGATTATACCTCCCAGTTTTAATCTTCAGCTATTACATGTTTATCTGTTTGTTTATTTATTTCAATCCACGCTCCCATACGGGGAGAGAACTTAATCTCACCTCCTTGAGTTTAATTAATGAAAACTCGCCACCAGCGAATGAATTAATAGATTCCAGCCGTCAACCATAACAAATAAAAGTATCTTAAAAGGCAAAGATATCATAGCCGGCGGCAGCATGATCATGCCCATAGACATCAAAACGCTCGCAACAATCATATCTATCATCAGAAATGGTACAAATAATATTATTCCCATCCAAAAGGCAGAGGTTAATTCACTAATCATAAAGGCAGGAATAAGAACGAAGGTAGCTACATCCTTTCTGGTTTTTGGTTTTGGCATTTTACTCAGCTCAACAAACAGGGCAATATCCTTTTCTCTGGTTTGCTTAAACATAAATTCCCGCAAAGGCAGAGATGCTTTTTGTAATGTTTCCTGAAAGTTTGTCTTGCCTGCAAGATATGGTTGAAAAGCAGATTCATTTATTTTTGTAATGGTTGGAGCCATGATAAAAAAGGTAATAAAGATGGCAAGCCCTACAATGACTTGTTGAGGAGGAGCCTGTTGAGTAGCCAGAGCTTGTTTGATAAAAGAAAGAACAATTACCACTCGAATAAATGAGGTAGTCATCATCACAATACTTGGCACTAATGTCAAAATAGTTAAAAGGAATATGATTTGAAGGGAAAGGGCAACATCCTGGGGTGTTTTAGCCTCGGTTACGCCAATATTTATTTTGGGAATACCAATGGGTACCGGCTGACTAAATGACCATGCAGCTGAGGACACAACAATAACTATTACAAATAGTAAGCAAATAAACCATTTGTTACGCATTTTTTACCCCTCCCAGAGTATATAAGCATTTTAACATGCTTACTTTATCACATAACTTCTGTTTTGTCAAGTATTTTTTAACACAACCCCAGCAATTCTCATTATGGCAAA
The DNA here is from genome assembly GCA_001873945.1 of Candidatus Desantisbacteria bacterium CG2_30_40_21. Taxonomy (GTDB): domain Bacteria; phylum UBA9089; class CG2-30-40-21; order CG2-30-40-21; family CG2-30-40-21; genus CG2-30-40-21. The sequence goes on along the minus strand of MNYI01000178.1, from coordinate 175 downwards.
ACTTATGTTCAAAGGGGAATAAGGGAATAGAGGAGATGGTGTCGATTATCAACAGAATTGTTGGTAGGACAGGCATTCCTGCCTGTCCTGTTGCAGATGACAGGCAAGAATGCCTGTCCTACCGATTAATCTCCATATCTCCCCCTTATCCATTTTACCATAATGAGAATTGCTG
>MNYI01000216.1 GCA_001873945.1 Candidatus Desantisbacteria bacterium CG2_30_40_21 | reverse complement strand
TAAGTTGAATAGTTGATGGGTTGATAAGTGGATGAATTGATAGGAAATGTTTATAAATTATGAATCTGTGTTCCTTTAACCTATAAACTCATCAACCTATCAACCTATCAACTTATGTGTTCTCCGTGGTGAATTGCTTTACCTGAGTAGTTACGATTGATCAAAATATGGAGCAAGCCAACCGTGTTGGCGTTGTTTGGAGAACCGCTATCACGGATGCCTTGGTCCAAATATGGAGCGAACCAACCGTATATGTAAACAAATTTATTGGTTTGCATATATTGAAATTGATATTGCGACCAGAACGGCTTATTTTTCGTTGCCGGATTTTGACTTGTCATTTATGTGGCAATAAATTGCAAAAAGACCATATAGCATTAAATAAAAAATTGCTTAGCAGAAATATTAATAAGTATTTCTGTCTTAACTGCACCGCAGATTATTTAGAAAGTACAGTCGATGATTTACTGGTTAAGATAGAGGAGTTTAAGGAGCAAGGCTGTATATTGTTTAAGTGATTGACTTGTGAAGGCACAAGGAAAGACAGTGGACAGTTACTTTCACTCTAACATCTTTAACTGCCTGAACGGTTACAAATCTTGTTATCCTGTTCATCCTGTCAAAAAATTTTCAAATGGAGTCTTAATTAAATGATTGAACAAGAAAAAGAAATAAGTGAAGCTGCTCTTGATGCTATGGATAAATTTGAAGATCAACCCTTGGACGATAAAGAAGAAGAGATTGGGGATGCCTCTGAATATCTAGATGAGCTTGCAGAAGAGGGGACAGAACCAGGGACGGAAGATGATCTGACAGCTGAAGAGGCATTATACAAAAAGGAATTTAGATATGACGAAGAACAGCTCAAGGAAAAGCCTCCTGAAAAAAAGGCAGCAAAACCTGTCCAAGAACCAAAACCAATAGAAAAGCCACCAAACCCTATCTTGCAACTGCTTAAAAATAAAATGTTATGGTTAATCATAATCATAACATTAGGCGGGATTGCTATTTTTTCATTTGAGCCATTTTATAGCCATATCTATTCTCCGCAGCAGTGCGTAAAAAAGGGTATTGGACTGATTAAAGAAAAGGATTTTTTTAAGGCAGAAGAGGTTTTGAAAGAGGCAGTAAAACACTTTCGGATAGAGAAAAATGTTGTAGATAGCTACAATCAATTTGGAACGGCATATCTTAAAATTGGAGCATATAAATGGGCTGAAGAAAAGTTTGAACAGGCAATTAAGCTGGACCCGCATAATATTATTGCTGAAAATGGGATTATTTATCTTATGATTAAGGATGGTGATCCTTATAAGGCTGAAAGAAGGTTGAAGAGATTGATCAGAAGATATGCAGGACACTTGCCAGCATGGATTAATCTGGCAAGGGTTCTTCTTAAGACAAATCGTCCCAAGGGGGCAGTGGAAATTCTTGATTATTGCCTTAAAATTGATCAAAAAAATATAGATGCACTTGGGCTTTATATTCAAGCATTGGTTAGGGTTAAGGATTATTCAAAGGCATTAAATATCCATAAGGTTGTAAGCAGGAATACTCGCGGCAAGGTGGTTTGTTCTCCAATAGCCTTAACCGAGGTCGGGATATATTATATGGAGCATGGCCGGTCAGATGTGGCAGCCGAATTGTTTAAGGAGATTATCAGCCATTACCCTGAAACAGTCGCAGAGGCAAGATACCATTATGCTCAAATTTTAGATAACAAAAAGAATTGGAAGGCAGCCCTTAATCATCTCAAGATAACAGCCATGAATGCTCCAAATATGGATAAGGCACATAATCTGGCAGGGGAAATATATGAAAGAGAGGGATTTTATGATAAGGCGTTATCCAAATTTCAACGGGCAGTAACGGTTAATCCCAACAATGCAACGGCTCATCATCATTTGGCAGATATATACTTTTATCAATTAAAGGATCAGAGAAAGGCAATTGAATACTATCTTAAGGCAAGAAATAATGGAATAGATACAGATGAGATGAGATACAATATAGGGGTATGTGACTATAATTCTGGCAGATACTTTGATGCTATTGAAGAATGGAAAAAGGTTTTGAGCAGATTGCCGGATTTTGTGGTTGAGGTTAATATCAGTCAGGCAGAGATTATGCTTCATCAGACAGCGAGAATTATCCCTGAATGTGAGGCTGCAATAACAGAACATAAAAATGCCATCTTAAAGGGGATAAAAGAAGAGGAAAAAAGGGAGAGGTATCTTGCCTTAAGCAAATATACAAATAATCTGGCAGCTTTAGCCGAGATGAGCGGCAGGGAGACTTCTGCGGAATATTGGCAGGCACTTGAATATGCGGCAAAGGGTGGCGGAGAGTGCAGTGCTGCTTATCGCAACATGAAAAGGAAGTTAAAAAAGGTTAGCTTAATGACCATGGGTGAGGGATTGTGCAAAATAGATGAAGAGTATGGGTATTCCATTGCCAAGAAGGAAAAAAAGAGATTGGAGATGGAAGTCCTACAGAAATTCTACGAGGAAAAGGAACGAAAAGAAATGGAGAAGGAATATAAGGCATGGCAATATGAGGCACAACATCCGAAGAAAGAAGGTCATGGTCATGGTGGTGGTGAAGGCGGTGAACATGGTGGCGGACATTAGGTTTCTGTAGGGGCAATCCTGCCACAGGGGAGGAAGGGAGAAGAAGGAAATGAATATCCAGGTACGGCTTGATAAAATAATTTATGGCGGCAGGGTGCTTGGTAGATACAATGGTAAGGTTGTTTTTGTTGATGCTGATGGACTTGAAGGGGAATTGGTTGATATTCAGATTGTTGAAGAGAAAAAGGATTACATTGTCGGAAAAATCTTAAATATACAAGAATCATCCCCTCAAAGGGTATCCTCGAAGTGCAAATATGAACAACTTTGTGGTGGATGTCAATGGCAGCATATTGATTATTCAGCTCAGCTACGGTTCAAAGAGCAGATTCTTCGGGAACAATTGATAAGGATCGGCGGATTTAAGCAGCCTCATATCATGCCTATTATTGGCATGGAAAATCCATGGGGATATCGAAGCCGAAGCCGATTTATCCTTAAAACCGTGCCTAAGGGCTTTTCATTAGGTTTTTATCAGGCAGGAACCAGAGCCGTTATTGATATAGATTATTGCCATCTCCTGTCTCAAGAGATGAATGAGGGTTATGCAGCGGTAAGAACCGTAATTGCAGCCAAGTTTGACAAATTTCATGCGTATTGTGCTGTAGAAATAAAATCGTTTGGGGATGGTGTGCTGGTCTTTTTTGTAACCTCACCTAAATTTCAGTTGTCGCTTTCTGAGGCAGCACAAGAGCTTCAGGGTATTCCTGTAATTAAGGGTGTCCATCAATTGGTGGTTGATGAAAATCAGGCATCTATTCTAAAAACCTATTTTGGACCGGCAATATCTACCTATTCCCTTGAAGGGCTTAGCTTTCAGGTACAACCAACCTCATTTTTTCAAATAAACCTTAATCAGGCACAAAGGCTATTTTCTAATGCGTTACAACTGCTTTTGCCTCAAAAAAACCAGCGGATACTTGATGGACATTGTGGGGTAGGGGTATTGAGCCTGCTTGCTGCAAGAGAGGCAAGGAATGTAGTTGGGGTTGATGTGGTAATATCTTCTATCAGTGATGCTGAAAAGAATAGCCGAAATAATGGCATTAAAAATGTTCGCTTCTTGTGCCATGACCTGAAACAAGCTGTTAGCAGGATAACAACCCCTCAATTTGATTCAGTTATCCTTAATCCACCACGAGATGGTGTAGAAAAATATACCTTGCATTGGTTACTTGAGACAAAGCCTGCAAGGATTGTTTATATCTCCTGTAATCCCACAACCCTTAGCCGAGACATGAAAATTCTTCATCAAGGTGGTTATTCCCTGACCGTAGTTCAGCCTGTGGACATGTTTCCTCAAACATACCATGTGGAGAGTATTGCATTATTGGAGCTGGAGTAAGGGATGGGGCAATTGTCAAAAATTTCACTTGACTTGATTAGTCTTATATGTTAAAATTATATAACTACTCAGGTAAAGTAATTCACCACGGAGAACACATAAGTTGATAGGTTGATGAGTTTATAGGTTAAAGGAACACAGATTCATAATTCATAAACATTTCCTATCAATTCATCCACTTATCAACCCATCAACTATTCAACTTATCAACTTTTTGTGTCTTCGTGCCTTTGTGGTGAGTAGTTACAACTGGCAAGTATTAGTTGCCTAAGGGTCTG
>MNYI01000009.1 GCA_001873945.1 Candidatus Desantisbacteria bacterium CG2_30_40_21 | reverse complement strand
CTTATTGACTCCATATAGGTAGATATGTCCGTTGATAGTTGATAGGGTATTTGCATAATGTCGGGGAAATGCTCCTTAGTGCTCATTAGAGATTAAATAATCCTTGTAAAATCTTTTAACCTCTATTTTAGCCTATTTCCCCGACATTAGCAAATATAATTTTTAAAATTTCTATCAATATTGATAGAAAGATTGTTAGAGATTACACCAAGAATAATCAGATAGTGGTCAAGGGTATAGAGGGGCAGCACGGCCCTGTCAAAAACCTGATTGATTCTACCCTAAATAACCTTGTTTCAGTAGAAAAGGTAACAAGGGAAAGGTTTGTTGATCCTTGATCAGGTGAGCAACGAATTGAGCATCATAGCGATGTCCTGCCTAAGGAGTCAAGAAAAAATAAGTTGTACACCAAGAGTCACTGAGACGCTTGGCTGGCAAATCTGACAAGTCTGACTTGTCAGACTGTATGTAAGCGACGAACAACGGAGCCAGCCAAGATGGATTGGTAACACGACTGTACAAGTTATTTTTTCTTGACGACTGCTAACCAACCCCTTACTTTTTTGTAAAAAAATGCTTGACAAAAACAAAATAGTATGGTATGATTAATATTGACTTCTTTTCTGACTCACGAAGAGAGGTTATTTTTTTTCGTCAAATATAATTTCGGTGAAATTTAAGTGTATGAGGAGAGGAAGTACCGTCGGGATTTTTTAAGAAAAGATACCTTATTAGTTGGTTTCAGAGTAGTTTATTTTGAGAGTGATCTTCTTATTTTAGCCAGGACCATGCTTGAGAAACAAGCATATGATTCTCTGAAAAGGCATTATTTAACCATTAAAAGATATATTCAAAAGTGTCCTGAATTCGGGCATACCTTTTCTCCATATCTGGTTCCAGAATCAGCACCATTGATTATTCATCAAATGAGTGATGCCTCAGCAAGGGCAGGGGTTGGTCCCATGGCTGCTGTAGCCGGGGTTGTGGCTGATGCTGTAGGAATGGATTTATTAGCCTTTTCTGAGGATATCATTGTTGAAAATGGTGGAGATATCTTTCTGAATGCAAGTATATCAAGAAAGATCGGAATATTGGCCGGTTCATCCGTGCTTTCTGGAAAGATGGCTCTTTTACTTGAACCAGGCAGATGGGGTGTTTGTACATCCTCAGGTACAGTTGGTCATTCTATCAGTTTTGGAAAGGCTGATGCCTGTGTAGTTGTATCTGAATCTACCCCATTGGCTGATGCTGTAGCCACAAAAATAGGCAATATCATTCAAACACATGCAGATATCCCTGAAGGATTAAGGTGTGCACAAGAAATTGATGGTGTTGTGGGCATTGTAATAATTAAGGATGATAAGATGGGTGTTTGGGGAAAGATTGAATTGGAGTACAATTAATAATTGATAATTGTTAATTTTATTTTGGTTGCAAAAAATATCTTGACATAGTATGATTTTCGTGATATACTATGATTTTCTGTAACTACTCAGGTAAAGGAATTTACTACGGAGACACAAAGGTATACAATAACTACTTGTAGTTATATTGGACGGAAAAACTACGAAATACGCGAAAAATCACGAAAATTAATAATCAGAAGGAATTTGTGAATCAGAATTTTTCGCGTTTTTTTGCGCTTTTCGTAGTTATCTCTTGATAGCTAAGTAGTTACGATTTTCTAATATTCAAGTGAGGGATAAAATTGCCAAGAGAAATGGTTATTCTTGCATGTTCAGACTGTAAGAGACGGAATTATAATACAACAAGAAATAAAAAGAAGCAGACTACAAAATTGGAGCTAAAGAAATATTGTCCATTTTGTCAGGCACATACTGTTCACAAAGAGACAAAGTAGGAAAATAGGCCTGTGGCTCAATTGGTAGAGCATCGGTCTCCAAAACCGAGGGTTGCAGGTTCGAGTCCTGTCGGGCCTGCCAGTAATTTGTTCGCCTTCAGTTTCTTCCTTGATAATTTCAGGATAGTCTAAGGTGTTAGCGTAAGGTCTCTAAAAGCGTAGGAAAAAGATGAAACAGCAAATAATAGAAATTCATAATAAAGCCAAAAAATTTTTAAGAGAGGTTTGGGTCGAAGTTTCTCCTAAAAATGGCAAAGTTTCTTGGCCTACAAGAAAGGTTATTCTAGGAGCAACAGGGGTAGTGCTTGTTTGTGTAGCAATAATTACTACTTATATTGGAATCGTTGACTGGGCTTCTATTTCTTTATTAAATCTTGTGATTGGAAGATAAAAAATATGGAATGGTATGTAATTCATACATATTCAGGATATGAAAATAAGGTAAAGCTTAATCTGGGAAATAGGCTTGAGGCTATGAATTTATCTGACAAGGTCTCTCAGATAGTTATTCCTACCATAGAAGTTACAGAGGTAAAGGGTGGGAAAAAGAAAGTTGTAGCCAAGAAATTTTTTCCTGGTTATATACTGATAGAGATGATGATGTCAGATGATACATGGTATGTGATTAAGAATACGCCAGGGATTTTTGGGTTTGTGGGTGACAAGAACAAACCGTATCCCTTGGCTCAAACAGAGGTAGATGCTATTCTCAAGCAGATTTCTGCTGGTGCTCCAAGGCTTAAACCTCGCATACAATTCCAGAAAGATGAGCCAATTAGGATAATTGATGGTCCATTTAAGGACTTTATTGGAACAGTGGGTGAGATAGACGCAAAGCATGCAAAGTTGCGAATAATGATGAATATCCTTGGTAGGGCTACCCCTGTTGAGGTTGAATTTTATCAAGTAGAAAAGGTGTAATTCATAAAGGACGGGAAATATGGCAGCAAAGAAAAAGAATATTAAAAAGATAATAAAATTGCAGATTCCGGGAGCCAGAGCAAATCCGGCTCCACCTATTGGTCCTGCTTTGGGACAGGCAGGGGTTAATATCATGGAATTTTGCAAGGCTTTTAATGCTAAAACAGCAAATCAGGAGGGATTGATTCTTCCAGTAGTGATTACTGTCTATGATGACAGATCATATACTTTTATTCTCAAGACCCCGCCTGCTGCTATTCTTTTGGCTAAAGCAGTTGGTGTACCAAAAGGTTCTGGGGTGCCAAATAAGCAAAAAGTGGCTAAGATAGCCATTGATAAGGTTCGGGAAATAGCAAAAACAAAGATGCCGGATCTTAATGCAAATGATGTTGAAGCAGCTACAAGACAAATTATAGGTACTGCCAGAAGCATGGGGATTGATGTGGTGTATTGATTTTGGAGCGATGAGCTTACTTGCTTTCGCTTTCGGAGTGCGAGAGCTTACTTGCTCTCTCGCTTTTGCCGGAAACACGAAGATTGATGTAATATAATTGGGCATAGAGGCACGAGTGTACTTGCGTCTCTACACATAAAAGAGGGTGAATGTTATGTCTAAAATAAGTAAGAAATTTGGTCAAGCAATGGGTCTGATTGATAAAACCAAGGTGTATGAGGTTGATGAAGCACTTGAATTAGCAAAGGCGACATCATTCGTAAAGTTTGATGAGAGTGTTGATGTATCCATAAAGCTTGGAGTAAATCCAAAGCATGCGGGCCAACAGGTGCGAAGTACGGTGGTGCTTCCGCATGGTACTGGAAAAAAGGTGAGAATTGCTGTTTTTGCTAAGGGTGAAAAGGCTCTTGAGGCAGAACAGGCAGGGGCTGATATCGTTGGAGAAAAGGATTTGATTGATAAAATAAAGGAAGGATTTTTAGATTTTGATGTCTCTATTGCTACCCCTGATATGATGAAGGATGTTGGACAATTAGGCAAGGTTCTTGGACCCCGTGGATTAATGCCAAATCCTAAATCAGGTACTGTAACCATGGATATAGCAAAGGCTGTTAATGAAGTAAGAAATGGAAAGGTAGAGTTCAGGTGTGATAGTTTTGGAATAGTTCATTCATCTATTGGCAAAGTTTCCTTTGACATGGGTAAACTTCATGATAACTTTAAGGCTTTCTTCATGGCTATCCTTAAGGCAAAGCCACAAACGGTTAAAGGGCAATATGTTCGGGGCATAGATATTTCAACTACTATGGGTCCAGGAATAAAGATTGATTCAAGGGTAGCCAAGAAGATAGTGGAAGAATAGTAAATATAAGTCCTATAGGATTTATTAAAATAGGGTAACTACTCAGGTAAAGTAATTCACCACGGAGAACACATAAATTGATAGGTTGATAGGTTGATGAGTTTATAGGTTAAAGGAACACAGATTCATAATTCATAAACATTTCCTATCAATTCATCCACTTATCAACCCATCAACTATTCAACTTATCAACTTTTTGTGTTTTCGTGCCTTTGTGGTGAGTAGTTACGACTCCTTAATTATAAAATAAAATAAACA
>MNYI01000195.1 GCA_001873945.1 Candidatus Desantisbacteria bacterium CG2_30_40_21 | reverse complement strand
TCTGAGGCAGTAGGGACAGGGCTTGTCCCTGTCCAAAAAGGCAACGAATAATCGTAAGAATGTAACTACTCAGCTATCAAGAGATAACTACGAAAAACGCAAAAAAACGCGAAAAATTCTGATCCACAAATTCCTTCTGATTATTAATTTTCGCTGTTTTTCGCGTATTTCGTAGTTTTTTCTGTCCAATGTAGCTACAAGTAGTTACTGTGAACCTTTGTTTCTTTGTGTCTTGAGTGGTAAATTCCTTTACCTGAGTAGTTACGCAAGAATTATGGACAACTGCGAAGTTCAACCAACCATAAGGAAATCAACATGAACAAGGGATTATTAATCGCGATTGAGGGTATAGACGGATCAGGAAAAACCACACAAGTAGACCTGCTCAAGGCATGGCTTGAGGATAAGGGTTTGCCGGTAATAAAATCAGAATGGTATCGAACCAGAACCATATATGATCTCAATATGCGGCTCAACTTAGCTGATGAAATAGATGCCAAAACAGCCTTTATCATAGTGGCTGCTGAGTTTGCAGCCAGACTGGAGTATGTTCTTAAACCAGCGATTAATCAAGGATACATCATCTTGTGCGAGAAGTATATTTATACCCCTATGGCTAAGGATACGGCTCGTGGGGTAAGCCCTGAATTTGTCAAGCTGCTCTATAAGGATGCACCTGTGCCGGATATAACCTTTTATCTTGACGCTGCCGTTGACACTTCCCTTAATCGTATTCAAAGTACTCGAAAGCTGCAATTTTGGGAATCAGGCATGGATATGCTCATGGATGTTAAAGATGGACTAAAACTCTATTATGATGGAAAGATTGAGCAGACAAGCATGGCAAAGGGATTTGTTGCCTTTCAGTCGCGAGTAGTGAATGAATATTGTCGATTAATCGATGAATATGAGATGGTTGTTGTGAATAAACACTGCGATGTTAACCAACAGCAGGATATTATTCGAACACAGGTGGAATGGATGATTGTGAATTGCGAATCGTGAATCTATTCTATTCCTTCAGATTCGCGATTCAAATACGAGGAGGTATTATTATGGGTTTTGCGGCAAGGAAAAAAGAAGAAAAATTTACTTATGGGGATTATCTAACATGGCCATATGAAGAGCGGTGGGAATTGATAGATGGGGTGGCTTATGATATGAGCACTGCACCTTTAAGAAGACATCAGAAGATTGTGGGAGAGCTATTTGCTCAATTCCATAATTACTTAAAAGATAAACCCTGCGAGGTATATGTTGCCCCCTTTGATGTCCGATTGCCTGAATTTGATGAGGCTGATGAGGAAATAGAAACCGTGGTTCAGCCGGATATTGTCGTTGTTTGCGATAGGGCTAAGCTTGATGACAAAGGATGTAAGGGTGTCCCTGATATAGTTATAGAAATCTTGTCTCTGTGGACAGCAAAAAAAGACCTTGTTGTCAAATACCATTTATATGAAAGACATAAGGTGAAACAGTACTGGATATTTGACCCAGCAACAGAAGAGGTAAGCATATTTAAGCTTAAAAATGATAAATATGGAGAACCTGAGGAATATAATAAAAACGATAGAATAAAAGTGGATATGTTTGCAGATTTTGAAATAGATTTGAGGATGATATTTGTAGCTATTTAGCCACAGATGAACTATGAAGGAGTCGATGGAAAAGATGAAAATTGAAGAAATAGTAAGATATTGGATTGCCTGTGCAGAGGATGATTGGAAGGCAATAGAAGGTTTGCTCAAAAATGAAAATTATTCGTATGTTCTTTTCTTTGGACATCTTTATCTCGAAAAACTATTGAAAGCTCTGGTAGTTAAAGAGACAAAAATCCATGCACAACCAACTCACAATCTTCGTCTTTTGGCAGAAAAGGCAAACCTTTCTCTTTTGGATGAACAGTTGGGATTTGTTCTTAGGGTAAATGAGTATAATATCAAAGCGAGGTATCCTGATTTTAAGTTTGAGTTCAAGCAACAGTGTACAAAAGAGTTTGCCTTAGAAGAGATAGAAAAAATAGGGGAATTTGGAAAATGGTTGATAAAAAAATTGTAGCAAAGGTTAAATTTTTCATTCACAAGTTAGAAAAAAGTGGATTAGATATTTCATCTGCCTATTTCTATGGTTCTTGTGTTTCGGGAAATGCCAAGTCGCATAGTGATATTGATGTGGCAATTATCTCTAAAGGATTTACAGGAGATATTGCAAAAGATATAAAGACTATCTTGCCTGCCTTGAAGGAGGCAGATTCAAAGATAGAGACTGTTCGTTTTAGGCCAGATGATTTTCGAGATGAAAATCCTCTTGTTTGGGAGATAAAAAATAAGGGCGTAAGGGTTTTTTGAAAAGGGGACAAAAGGGAAATTAGCAAATTAGGAGCTGCCAATAAATAAACTTTACAATTTCCACCCCCTAACCCCTCACCAGTTCGGGGGACATTTGATGCAAACGAGAAGTAACAGCTTGCAGGAGTTTTGTTGACGGCTACTAATTTGACTTTGTTAAATTAGAAGATTTACCGCAGAGACACAGAGGGCACAGAGAAGAGAAATAAAAATAAACCGTAACTACTCAGCGAGGGGAATTTACCACGGAGACACGGAGACACAGATGAACGCAGATAAACGCGTGGATAAGGTTAGATACAAAGCAACCTCTGGTTCACGGTTGATGGTTTGCTCTCTGAACCGTGAACCAGACAACCTGAGCAGTTATAATGGAGGTTCTTATGCCAAACTCTCAATACATTCATCATTTTTCATCACCTCATACGCAGGATGTGGCTTTGTATCATAGCTTGAGTATGGACATCGTTTATTGCAATCCAACACTTGATCCTGCGACTTTACCCATAAACGATAGCAAGGAATCTATCATCCAGACTAACATCCAGCCAGAGATAACTGTCATGTATCTGTTGCTTACAAACAATTGCAACCTGAGATGCAGGTATTGTACGGTGCAATATAACCTTAATGATGCCAGTATCAAGGTTATGGATACAACTACCATCAAAAAAAGTATTCAACTTTTCAAAGAGCTGGTTCCATCTGGTAAAAAAGCAAGCATTACCTTTTTTGGCGGAGAGCCAACCCTTAACCCGAATGGACTTCAAGCTGCACTTATGGAAATATCCCATACTTTTACCCCTGATGAGATTCAGGTGTTTATGGTCTCCAACGGTACAGCCATTACTGAAAAAATAATTGATATGCTTGTTCAATATAATGTCTTTCCCATAATTTCCATTGATGGCTGGCAGGAAATACACGACCAGATGAGGGTATATGATAATGATACCGGCAGTTATCAAGATGCCATTGCCGGCTACAATCGATTGAAGGACAAGGGGCTTAATGTGGGCATATCTACATTAGTTGGTAAACACAACTGTGAATATTTACCTGAGATTACCTCATTTTTCATACAGGAGCTTAAAGCCTTCAACCTTGGTATGAGCTTGCCACATATAAAACCAGAGGCAGCAGATGTCTCCATAGAATTACTTACCCCTGAATTGATAAGCTCGTGGGAGATAGCCAGGGATAATAATTTTTACATCATGCAGATTGGCAAGCGATTCAATGCACTTGCCAAGCAAAAACCAATCTTGAGGTCATGCCCCGGGTCAAAGGGTTGGTCAATGATTCGTATCCTGCCGGATGGAACCATAACCCTTTGTGAAAATATGGGGTTGAAGAACAAGGCTGTTCTGGGCAATGTTAATAACTCATTGCCAGGGATGATCTCTCCTACCCCATTTGATGTTATCAACCATCCGGAAATCATTGATTGGAACAAGAGGTATCCATACAATATGAATGACTGCCTTACCTGTTCAGCTATCAGTATATGCGGCGGTGGCTGTCCTTATGATGCTTTTTTGAAAACAGGCAGTATTCATAACCCGGAGCAAAGATCATGCTACTTGAGCCGTCATTTGCTTGAATGGGCAATATGGGATATATACAAGCGGGTAGATATGAGTCAGGGGTTTGCTGTGCCAACCAAGGAACAAAGGCAGGGGATTTTGCCCAAAGAGTTGCCATATTTTATGGAGAATAAGGGTAACTACTCAGGTAAAGGAATTTACCACGGAAAACACATAAGTTGATAGGTTGATAGGTTGATAAGTTTATAGGTTAAAGGAACACAGATTCATAATTCATAAACATTTCCTATCAATTCATCCACTTATCAACCCATCAACTATTCAAC
>MNYI01000019.1 GCA_001873945.1 Candidatus Desantisbacteria bacterium CG2_30_40_21 | reverse complement strand
TTATTAATAACCTCAGGCTGAAGGTTGATTTGTCCCTGCCTTACTGTTCAGGGCAAACCCAGCAATTCTCATTATGAAAAAGTATAGGAAAGGATAGTGTGGAGATAAGTATGAATTTACGACAAATGACAGGTAAGAATGCTTGTCCTACCAACTATTTTGTTGATAATCTCCATATCTCCTTCATCACCTTATCCCTTCTGGACATAAGTTTTGCCAAAATGAGAATTGCTGCTTACAGTCATTTTTCTATTGACATTCCTGCTTATTGATGATATACTTCGCAAGAGATAAAAATCAGGAGGAGATCAATAATGAAAAAAGAAAACTTGATTGGTGGCGGGATACTTATTTTTTGCATTGTAGCCATTATTATTGGAATATGTATGGTATTCTTTCCTGGTACAAAAAAACAAACTGGGATTGTTGCAACCATGGTTTCACAAAAAAAGATTGCAGTAGTCCGGATATATGGGGAGATTTCGTTTCAAAGTCAGGCAGGGAATGCATGGGGAGTATCTGCTAAAAATGCAGATGGGCTTGTAAAAAAATTATCAGCACTAAGTCGTGATCCCTTAGTCAAGGCTGTAATCCTGCGAATAAATAGCCCTGGTGGAACGGTAGCTGCTACTCAGGAGATATATAACCAGATAAAAGAATTAAAAAAACATCACAAAAAGGTAGTTGTCTCTATTGGTGATATTTGTGCCTCCGGGGGATACTATATTGCCAGTGGTGCAGACAAGATAGTCGCTGATGAAGGGAGTCTTGTTGGTTCAATTGGCGTTATCATGCATCTGCCAGAGGTATCAGGGCTTCTGGAAAAGGTTGGGGTAAACCTTCGGGTAATAAAAAGTGGTGCGCATAAGGATATTGGCTCCATATCAAGACCAATGTCAGAAGAGGAAAAGATGTTGCTTCAAGGGGTAATTGATGATGCCTATCAGCAATTTTATCAAGCAGTAAAAACGGGAAGACAAAATATGTCAGAGGCTAAGTTAAGGGAATTGGCTGATGGTAGAATATTTACCGGCAGACAGGCGAAAAAAGCTGGATTAATAGATGAGATTGGTGATTATCAGCAAACCATAGCCATAACTGCTCAATTAGCAGGAATTAAGGGTGAACCAGTAGTTATAGAAGAGGAAGAGCCTTTGCAATGGCTTAAAGATTTAGTAGAAGGTTCTTCTGTGCCAACATCCCTTTTTAAGGGCTCTTCATTTCTGAAATCTGGCTGCCTTGAATATCAATGGAGACCTTAGACATGAATGGTTACATAGAAATATGCGAATCCAAAGAACAAAATGCCGAGATGAAGGGGTTAGAAATAATCTATCAATTATTTACCCATCCGGTTAAATGTATGCAAAACCTATCAAATACAAAGGCAAGCTATTTTGTTGCCTTAATTATTATTCTCTCAGGGATAAGTGTTACTGTTTCTGACTTTGTTTTATTTGGAACAAATACCTTTATCAGACCATTTTTCCCATTTTGTTTATTCATGAGTGTGATTGGGATTGCCGGGATATGGTTTGTCTCCGGGGCAATATTTCATCTTGTTGCTGAATGGCTCAATGGACAGGGTAAGGCATCAGTCTTGTTAACTGCTTTAGGGCTCAGTCTTAGCCCAAGCATATTAACCGTTCCCATGGTATTGATAGCTCAAGCCTGCGGGGACTTGAAACTTTTTGTTTATCTCGGGTTTAAGCTCCTTATACTTATATGGGTAGTAGAGCTTCAATTCATATCTATCCGTGAGGTTCACCGCATTTCAACCTTTAAGACCCTCCTTGTTTTTGGCTCACCCTCTATAATTATTACTGGAATATTGATTGTAATTATGGTTATGATAGGGGTAACGGTGTAGGTATGATCGGCTAAGGGTAAAAGAAGAAACATGAATTTATTACACGAATTGAACGATCCAATTCAATATCTCAAGGGGGTGGGTGAGGCAAAGGCTAAAAAGTTTGCATGCCTTGGAATAAAAACCATCTATGACCTCTTAACCTATTATCCGAGACTATATCAGGATAGAAGCAAGGTAAATCGAATATTCTCCCTTCAGAATGGACAAAAAGAAACCTTTTCAGGCATAGTCATTGGGCATACTAATGCCGCATTTCATCGCAAGGGGATAAAACTTACCAAGACATGTGTTTCTGATGGAACGGGCTATGTGTATCTCCTCTTTTTTGGTGGGTACAATATGGAGAAAACACTTCCACTCAGAACAAAGATATTTGTTACTGGTCGTATTCGTCGGTATCAGGGCGAGATTCAGGTTACTGATTTTGAGTATGAGATAATCGATGAAAAAGAAAGGGAATTATTGCATACCAATAGAATTGTCCCCATCTATTCACTAACCGAGAAGGTGCCTGCATCCATTGGACAACGAATGATTCGTCAGGCAGTACAGCAGGCTCTTGAGAAATTTTGCAATATCAAGGATATGCTGCCGGCAGAGATACTGTTACGACAACAACTATCTGATTATTATACAGCATTAAAAAATATCCATCTGCCAGAAAGTCAGGAGGAATATAAAAAAGCACGGAACAGGCTGGTTTTTAATGAATTTTTTCTTCTCCAGCTTGCTTTTGGTATCTCTCAAAAAAAGATTGCTACTACAGAAGCAGGGATACGATATTTTACTTGCGGGAAATTAGTAGACACCTTTATCAATTCCCTTCCCTTTACCCTGACCGAGGCACAAAAAAGGGTGATAAAAGAGATAATGGATGACATGTCCAAACCCATACCCATGAATCGGCTTATTCATGGTGATGTTGGCTCTGGTAAGACAGTGGTTGCTGCCTGTGCTGCCTTGATTGCTTGTGAAAATGGCTATCAAACCGCATTTATGTCACCAACTGAAATATTGGCTGAACAGCATTTCCTGACACTTTCTCGACTTTTACAGCCATTAGAGATACGACTTGGTGTATTAACCAGCAGTACTAAAAAAAGACAACGAGATAATCTACTTGATAGGACAAAAGAGGGCAAAATTGACATCTTGATTGGCACCCATGCCCTTATTCAAGATGCTGTAATATTTAAGCAGCTTGGCTTGTGCATTATTGATGAACAGCATAGGTTTGGGGTTGTTCAAAGGGCTGCCTTAAAGGAAAAGGCAAGGGATAAGGATAATCAACCAATTACACCCGATATTTTAGTCATGACTGCCACCCCTATTCCGAGGACATTGGCACTCACCCTTTATGGCGATCTTTCTACCTCTGTAATTGATGAGTTGCCACCAAGCCGACTGCCTGTTATTACCCGTTGCCGATCAGAGCAAAGTATGGATAAGATATTTTCCTTTATTCGTCAGGAGGTGTCAGACGGGAGGCAGGCATATATTGTCTATCCCCTGATTGAAGAATCAGAGGAGATGGATCTCAAGGCTGCGGTAACGATGTTTGAAGAATTAAAAAAAGTATTCCCGGAGTTTCATCTTGGTCTTCTTCATGGACAGATGAAGGTGCAGGAAAAAGATGAGACCATGACTGCCTTTTATAATCATCAGATAAATATTCTTGTTTCTACCACAGTGATTGAGGTTGGGATTGATGTGTCCAATGCTACGATTATGCTCATTGAACATGCCCAGCGGTTTGGACTTGCCCAACTTCATCAACTGCGGGGCAGGGTAGGAAGGGGTGGACATAAATCTTATTGTATCCTTATGGCTACTGAGAAAATAGCGAATATGGTTAATTCCAATATACCCCTTAATCAAATAGATGACACAATCTTTAAGGGGGCAAAACGACTCCAGACCATGTGTGAAACAAATGATGGCTTCAAGATAGCAGAGGTTGATCTGGAGATACGGGGACCCGGGGAATTCTTTGGCACAAGGCAACATGGAATGCCGGAATTAAAGCTGGCAAATATTATTTATGATGCCCAATTGCTTGAATTAGCAAGGAAAGAGGCATTTGCCTTGCTAAAAAATGACCCATTTTTGACAGATATTGACCATCAGGATATCAAGAAAACATTTTTTTATGAGTTCAAGGATAGGATTGAGTTAGGAAGTGTGGGGTGAAGAAAAGGTAACGATGATATACTCAAGTGGGGCATAAATTGCGTTTTTCGCTGGTCTTAATCAACGATAGATGTGTTGTTCAGGTGAGCAATAGTACACTATTGCTCACCTTGCGCGCCATTGCTCTCCTTGATTAATCCTCACCCCGAGAAAAATCGCAATTTATGCCCCACTTGAGTATACCTTTGCAACAGTTAATCTTGAACCATGCCAAAATATGAGCATTTTAACAACGATATAGGTGGTTAGAAATGGATATGGATAAGGATATATTAGAAAACGCAAGAAAAGATAAGAATAATATTGACAAAACCCAAAAAAT
>MNYI01000229.1 GCA_001873945.1 Candidatus Desantisbacteria bacterium CG2_30_40_21 | reverse complement strand
CATCCCTGAGGTATACCTCAAGATTCACCTGTTTATTTACTGTCCCGTAGCAGGCAGTAAGGTTTTGGGATAGTATTGGTGTTCCAATTATGGCAGTAATGGTGATCGTTGCGGTTAATGTCCCAGCCTGTGCCCTCACAATATACTCACCAGTCTTTGTCCCGAGGGTAAAGGTAAGGCTTGCTGTGCCGTTTATGGTTTGGGTGGTGGTGGCTGCTAATCCCTGCGACTCCCAATTAACGGTTGTTGTTGCCACAGGGTTGCCCCATCGGTCAGACAATCCCACCCTTAATTCCACCAAGCTACCAACTACAGCCACTGTTCCGGGGACAATAGCCGTACTCATTGTAGCCAGCTCAGCAGGCAGGATATTAAATGTCGCTGTGGCTGTTTTACCATTTTGGGCAGTAACATTCAATATTGCCTGAGATTGTGCCTTAGTGAATGAGACCGCATCTGTCCATGTGCCTCCACCCTGCCAGACAAACCCATCCCCTACCCCGCCTGTAATCACACACCCTGTTGGGGTAATTATACCAAGAGAGCTGCCGGTAAAGGTAAGGGTGGCTGTAGCTGGATTGTTGTAGCTGTCTCTGGCAACAATACTTATCGTGTCAGGCGTACCGGCTGTCCATGTAGCTGGTGTGGTAACGGTTATCGTAGCTATTGCAGCTGGCACGGTAAGGATGCTGACCCCACTCGTACCGCATACTGTATTATTTGATGCCAAAAATACACCCACAAATACTGCCTTGCTTCCAGCCAGAGAATTTGGCTGATATGTGCCTGATACCTGACCATTGGCACCCGTTTGAATGGTGATTGTGCCAGAAGAAGTGGTACTTGTGTTACCAAATGAAAATGTCCCAAAGCTATCAGAGTGAAATACCACGCAGACAGATGTCCCTAAAGCCACTGGGTTGTTATACATATCCTGCAATTGGGCAGTAATTGGTATGCTTGCACCAGCAGGGACAGCGGTATTGGTTGCGGGTGAGGTGATTTTGAAGTGGTGTGGATTGCCAGAGACGACTGAAAAGGGGCTGCTTGTACCCTTCCTGCTGGTATTAATCAACGCATAGACATTACCTGTCCCAAGTGTATTTTTAAGCTCGACTGGCCAGGAAAATTCCACAGCCGTATTAACCGCACATGTCCCAAGATTCACACTCACAGTACCCACGACTACCTGTATCGTTGTCTCTGGTACCACACCTGCAAAATTATTGCCATTTATATCCTGTGGGCGCAGGGTTATGGTCATACTCCAATCCACAGCCACGGTCAAGCTTCCCATAGAAATATCAAAATGGTGAAATTCCCCAGGGATGATGGTAATACTGGCAGTTGCGGTTAGTGTGCCATTAATCCCAGAGGTACTAACTATCACATTGCCTGTCCCAGTTGATGTTCCGGCAGTAAAGACAACCTGACTTTCCTGTGAAGTATTCAACGATCCTATACTACCCTCAACAATCCAGTTGCATCCGGTAACCGTAACAGTATTCCCTGAGCTATCCCTTCCTGAAATAGCAAAGCCTGTCGAACTTCCGACAGGCAGGCTAACTGAAATAGTATTTGTCCCTGTTTCTGAAAAAAAAAGTGCTTGAGGCTTGTCTGGCTTGATGATGATGGTTTTTGTGCCGGAAATGTCATCACCTTGAAGGGTACTGTTTGGGTCTGGTGAGATATTAACATTTAAGACGATATTGCCTGTGCTTGTTCCTGCCTTAAGGGTAACCGTCTTGCTGCCTATGCCACTGATAAGCGAACCAGTTCCTTCAATAATTTCCCAGGAATAAACAACATCGCTATCCCTAATCTCTCTATTGAATTCATTGAAGGCATGTGCTGTAAAGATGGCGGATTCGTTTATCCTGATGGCGTCTGTGCCGGTGATAGAGACTGAGTCAAGTATGCCGATGGATACGGTGAAGGTGGCAAGCTGAACAGGAACACTAATATCAGATGCATTAACTACCATTTCAGACCCACCAGCTTCCTTACTCATGCTATCCGAAGCGTAAAAATAATAGTTATGTTCACCAAGGCTGAATGTCCCGGTACATTTATATATCCCATTACTATCTAATGTCATCTGCGATGAAGATCCATCTGATATTTTTAACATTACTCCCTGTGGAATGTTTTCTTCAGTATCCGTATATTTTATACGAAAGGTAAATGTTGTGCCTGCAGTACCGATATTTGGCTGGACACCATCATTTGTATAACCAGGCTCACCTGTCCATGTCAGGAGGGGAGGGATGTTTACTGCATAAAAATTAATCGGCTTATCTGACTGGGTGCCATTGGATAGCACTATAATACTACCGGTAATAGTTCCGTTCTCCACATCTGGATAAATTCCTTGATACTGATAGATAGCCCCGGTTGCAAATGTGCCAGATACAAAATTCATCTGATATTCATTACCATTCATAGATATCGTTGGGTAGCCCACATCTGGCGGTATTCCCTCCACATTTACATACTTGATTCTGTAGGTAAAGGTTGAACCATAGCTGGCAATATCAGGCTCAACCCCATCATTCTCATAGCCTGTCTCACCGGTCCAATCAAGAAAGGCAGATACTCCACCAGTATTGGGATAAATCTCCGGGCCATCTCCAGACACATTACCAGAATCATCTGCAATCTTAACATCATATGTGTATCTATCTGCAGAAGAAGAAAAGGTGTGTGTAGCAGAATACACCTTACCATCAAGAAGTGTACCCCCTGCCTCAGGGTTCATGGTACGAGTAGCAACTATACCGCCAGAATCCATGATAGTCACCATTGGATATCCTGAAAGTGGCGAGCTTGTACCAAAGTATTTTATCTTATAAGTAAACACCGTATTTGTCCCACCATTCTCTGGATGAAGTCCATCGCTTTCATAATTTCCACTTCCAATCCAATCAGGTATTTGACCAGATACTACATCTAGCCCAAATTTATTAGCCACTGGCTCAAATTTATTAGCCGTTGGAAATCGATATTTCTCCGGTAATCCATCTTCCGTCTCCCCATTTACACCAGAGCGTTCCGTAATAGCAATCTTCAGATTATCTGTCACCTTAAAATAATAGGAATAATGAGTATCAGCTGTGAGTGTTGATGTGGCATAGCGATATATCACCCCTTTTCGATAATCTTTGTTTGTGCCTTCAAGAAGCATGGGAAATTCTATTTCACCATTAGTAGTATTAATCACCACCCTCACATCCCCTGGTGGTGCCTCATTATCATAATCAATATATTTCACCCGAAAGGTAAATGTAGTCCCCTCAATCCCAACCTCTGGATCAAGCCCATCAGACTTGTAAGCCCCGGTACCCGGCCAGGTAAGGATAGGAAGATAATTTCCAGCATAAGACGAGGCTGTAATGATAATTATCAGGCAGGATAAAGACAATCTCTGGATGAGATTTTTCATTGGCAAGATTCCCCCAAATTTTCTTATTGATATCAAATATTGTATACCAATTACCATTATTTGTCAACAAATATTTTCAATATCAGAGGGCGGTTGTCTAAAAATGGCAGATGATTGGCATTGTTTGTTGTTTGTCATAGGGACCCGTCAACCCTTCAATGTCGTACATAGAGAACGATGTCATCCCGACGGAGTACTCGACGAGGGATCTTAAAGGCAAAAGGAAAGATTTCTCACTTAACCCAAGTTCATGAAAACACTACGAATTAATGCTGGATTTTACTACTATAAAAAGTTAAGTTATGTTATATCAATGGGTTGCGTATTCAGGTTTTTAAAAATTGGCTTTGTAGTGCCAAAATCTCGCAAAGACCATAAGATTTTCCTTGACAAACACAACTTGTTGTGATATAATGCACTTACTATGTTTATTCGAGAAGTATGTCATAAAAATAAAAAAAATAATACTATCTACTCTACCTATAAGCTCGTCGAATCTGTCCGTACAAAACAAGGACCTCGTCAGAAAGCGATTCTTAATCTTGGGGTAGATTTTAATCTTCCAAAAGATCAGTGGAAGCTTCTTGCCTTACGCATTGAAGAACTCCTTGAAGGTCGGGAATCGTTATTTACACCTGTAATTTAAAACAATAAATTTCTCTAACTTCAAGAAATAAATTGGCTTAAAAAGAGGGTTAAAATAGTGTTTATATAAGGATTAA
>MNYI01000162.1 GCA_001873945.1 Candidatus Desantisbacteria bacterium CG2_30_40_21 | reverse complement strand
TTATGTTCAAAGGGGAATAAGGGAATAGAGGAGATGGTGTCGATTATCAACAGAATTGTCGGTAGGACAGGCATTTCTGCCTGTCCTGTTGCAAATGACAGGCAAGAATGCCTGTCCTACCGATTAATCTCCATATCTCCCCCTTATCCATTTTACCATAATGAGAATTGCTGAAGCTGTGCTGATTTTTCTTGACATATAAGGAAAAATTTGATATTCTATAGTACAATGTGCCCGTAGCTCAACTGGATAGAGTAACTGACTACGAATCAGTAGGTTGGAGGTTCGAATCCTCTCGGGCACACCAATCAAATTGTTTAGCCTACTCACAATAGTGATATTATTCTGGCGGAGAGGGTGGGATTCGAACCCACGTGAAGGGGATTAGCCCTCAAATCGATTTCGAGTCGACCCCGTTACGACCACTTCGGTACCTCTCCGGATGCGTATAAATATGCCGCTGGTTTATTATTTCCCTCGGCGTTCTCTGAAAAATGCCTGCAAAAGCTCTTTCGCCTCTTGTTCTAACACCCCACGGATTACTTCAATTTGATGATTTAAGCATGGATTTTCTACAAGATTAACCACTGAACCACATGCCCCAGCCTTGGGGTCATCTGCCCCATAAACTAATTGTTTTACCCTTGCCCAGACCATTGCTCCAGCACACATGCCGCAAGGCTCAATAGTTACAAACATGGTTGTCTCAAGTAATCGCTGATTACCCATAATCAGGGCAGCCCTTTGTATGGCAAGTATCTCAGCATGAGCTGTTGGATCCCTGCGAATTTCCACCTCATTGTGTGCCCTGGCAATAATTTCTGATTGAAGGGTAATTACTGCCCCAATAGGCACCTCACCACGATGATATGCCTTTTTTGCTTCAATAATTGTTTCTCTCATAAAGGACACAATCTCTTTCTCACAAAGACGCAAAGAACTCACAAAATACCCTCACTGTTTACTTAGTCGTCAAGAAAAAATATACTCAAGTGGGGCATAAATTGCGATTTTTCTCGGGGTGAGGATTAATCAAGGAGAGCAATGGCGCACAAGGTGAGCAATAGTGTACTATTGCGAACCTGAACAACACAGCTATCGTTGATTAAGACCAGCGAAAAACGCAATTTATGCCCCACTTGAGTATAACTTGCAGGAGTCGTGTCACCGATCCATCTTGGCGGTAGAGATACCAGTCTATGCCCGCATTCCCTTTCTATTCTTTTCAAGTCCTTGCAGATTTCAGGTGAGACAAAACCTTGACCCTCGATTATGCCCTCATTGAGCATATTTGCGACATCATAAGATTAATGCGACCCTACTTCCCATGGCACTTCTTATACTTCTGCCCACTTCCACAAGGGCAGGGATCATTTCTGCCAATTTTATGTTTTTCATCCACAGCAGCTGCTTTTTTAGCTGCCTGTTTGGATAAGACTGACTGCAACTGGTGAATATCTTTTTTAACTTGTTGTTCATTAGAAGAAATAGGCTCTTGCCGTACAATTGGTTGATTAGCTGCCACTAATTGTACCTTAAAGACATATTCCATCATCTCTGATTTCATCCTCTGTACCATATGTTCAAACATTCCAAAGCTCTCATACTTATATTCTATTAATGGATCCTTTTGTGCATATGCCCTTAAATGAATCCCTTCCTTCAGATAGTCCATGTTATGCAGGTGTTCTTTCCACATGGTATCAAGCACATGCAGCATAATCTCACGACAAAATTGATTCATATTCTCTTTGCTCAGCAGGCTTATTCTCTTTTGAAAGGCATCGTTTGCCTCACTCAATAACTCCTCGGATAAATCTGCTATGTTTTTGCATTCATCCAAGGGCTTACAAGCAATACCAAAGACCTGTAATATCTGACCCTTTAAGCCATCAATATCCCATTCATCCGGATAGCTCTTTGCCGGAACACTGGCATCTATCATTATTTGCAGAACCTCTTCCATTATTTCTTGAGCATGGATTGTTAAATCCTCCTCCTCAAGTATCCTATCCCTTTCAGCATAGATGATGGTTCTTTGTTGATTCATAATATCATCATATTCAAGCAACCTTTTTCGAACATCAAAGTTATGTGCCTCAACCTGTTTTTGGGCGCGTTCAATTGCCTTTGTAATCCACGGATGCTCTATAACTTGATCATCTTCCAGCCCAAGCCGTTCCATAAGCCCTGATATTCTATCTGAGCCAAAGATTCGCATCAAATCATCCTCTAAGGAAAGATAAAACCGAGACGAACCATTATCCCCCTGTCTTCCTGCCCTTCCTCGCAACTGATTGTCAATGCGTCTGGATTCATGCCGCTCTGTCCCCAGAATATGAAGCCCTCCTGCATCAGCTACACCTGGTCCCAAAACAATATCTGTTCCCCTGCCAGCCATATTGGTAGCAACGGTTATTGCTTTGCGTTGTCCGGCTCCAGCAATTATTTGTGCCTCCATCTCATGGTATTTAGCATTTAACACCTGATGAGCAATGCCTTTTTCCTTGAGCAAACTTGAGAGTTTCTCTGATTTTTCCACAGATATGGTTCCAACTAAGCATGGTCTGCCCTTTTCATACAACTCACAGATTTCCTGAATAATTGCCTTATATTTTTCCTTTTGGGTTTTATAGATAACATCAGGATTGTCATTACGAATCATAGCCTTGTTTGGCGGCATAACAACTACTTCTAAATGATAAATCTTATCAAACTCCTCTGCCTCAGTATCAGCCGTACCAGTCATTCCAGCTAATTTATCATACATTCTGAAATAATTCTGGAAGGTAACGCTGGCTAAGGTTTGATTTTCCTGACGAATCCTTACCCCTTCCTTTGCCTCTAATGCTTGATGCAACCCATCAGAGAATCGCCGTCCCTCCATCATTCTACCGGTAAATTCATCAACAATTACTATCTGACCATCCTTGACCATATAATCTACATCCCGATGAAACATAAAATGTGCCCTTAATGCCTGGTTTATATGATGTACCAGCTCCATATTCTGTGGTGAATAAAGATTTGATATCTTCAACAACCTTTCAACCTGCCTCACCCCGTCCTCGGTCATGGCAATGTTGCGTAATTTTTCCTCTATCTGATAATCTTTTTCCTTATGCAAAAAAGGAATAATCTTATCCACTCGAGAGTACTTATCTGTAGATTCTTCAGTTGGTCCAGAGATAATAAGCGGTGTTCTTGCCTCATCAATAAGTATGGAATCCACCTCATCAACAATGGCAAAATAATGCCCCCTTTGCACCTTCATCAATTTATGCGGGGACATATTATCCCTTAGATAATCAAAACCAAACTCATTGTTTGTGCCATAGGTTATATCACAGGCATACGCTTGCTGGCGTTGAGGCGGGGTCATATCGTGTTGAATGGCACCAACCGTAAGCCCAAGAAATTCATGGATAGGACCCATCCAGTTTCTATCCCTTTTTGCCAGATAATCGTTTATTGTAACTAAGTGTACCCCTTTGCCGGCAAGGGCATTGAGATAAGCAGGCAGGGTAGCCACTAAGGTCTTACCCTCACCAGTCTTCATCTCAGAGATATTGCCCTCATGCAAAACTATTCCACCCATCAACTGAACATCAAAGTGCCGCATATTAACGACCCGTTTCCCTGCCTCTCTGACCACAGCAAATGCCTCTGGCAGAATATCCTCAAGGGTTTCTCCATCAGCAAATCGCTTTTTGAACTCATCTGTTTTTGCTCGAAGCCCTTCATCGCTCAAGTCAACCATTTGCGACTCAAAACTGTTTATCGTTTCTACTATTGGGGTTAGCCGTTTTACATCCCGGTCATGCTTTGTGCCAAATAGTTTTTTCAATAGTGAATCAAACATTTTATTGCTCCTTTGTTAAAAAATGTGGATTAAAAAGGGACACAGAGGGACAGAGAGGGGCAAAGGCACAGAGGCACAAAGAAGTAGATTCCCATAGAAGTAACAATGTACCATTTTTCTGCTTTGTGCCTCTGTCCCTCTGTGTCCTCTCTGCCTCTCTATGCCTTTGCCCCTAAGTAGTTCCCTATATTATACCCTAACTCTCTATATTTATCAACAAGTTTTTTACGAGATTATTTAAGTCGTCAAGAAAAAATAACTTGTCCAGTCGTGCCACCGATTCATCTTGGCTGGCTTCGTTGTTCGTCGCTTACATACAGTAGTATGCTCGCTTCTCACGCCTTGCCAGCCAAGC
Source organism: Candidatus Desantisbacteria bacterium CG2_30_40_21 (assembly GCA_001873945.1). Lineage (GTDB taxonomy): Bacteria > UBA9089 > CG2-30-40-21 > CG2-30-40-21 > CG2-30-40-21 > CG2-30-40-21. The sequence goes on along the minus strand of MNYI01000162.1, from coordinate 131 downwards.
GACTCAGTGACTCTTGGTGGACAACTTATTTTTTCTTGACTCCTTACAATTTTGGTTCACTCGGCTGGTAACCCATGCTACCCTACCATTTGCAAGAAACTCTCCTCATACGGTGCCTCAGCAATCCCTGC
>MNYI01000098.1 GCA_001873945.1 Candidatus Desantisbacteria bacterium CG2_30_40_21 | reverse complement strand
AACTACTCAGGTAAAGGAATTTACCACGGAGAACACATAAGTTGATAGGTTGATAGGTTGATGAGTTTATAGGTTAAAGGAACACAGATTCATAATTCATAAACATTTCCTATCAATTCAGCCACTTATCAACCCATCAACTATTCAACTTATCAACTTTTTGTGTCTTCGTGCCTTTGTGGTGAGTAGTTACGAAATAACAATAATGTAGCTCCTTAGCCACAAAGATATTAAATTGCAAAGAAGGATTAAGACAATTTAAGTAATAGAATAATACACGAATAATACAGATTTGTTGGCTCCTCGGGTAGGACTCGAACCTACAACATTTCGGTTAACAGCCGAATGCTCTACCATTGAGCTACCGAGGAGTAATAAGGTTGGTAATCGTAAATATTCAGCCATCAACTGTTAGCAATACATAATAACTGATCGCTAATCATTAATACCTGAATATTTATTTATTATAAACGAAAACAGTCATCTTGTCAAGTAAAAAATGTAAGTTTTTTACAACTATTAGCGAGAGCGTTGCATAGCCCTGCCCATAAAATCTATGATGAAGCATGGTTTTCAAGAAGAAAATTGACACTCTGCGAAGTTGACAAAAAACCAAAAACTTCTTGACAATATTGTAATTACATATTATAATAATATCCAACTAAATTATTCTGATTAACAGTTCAGGCTGTACATTACACCTGAACATTTATAAAGGAGAATACATTCATGGGAGAATTGAGAAAAGATCCTGTTGTCAATCGATGGGTGATTATTAATCCTCAAGGCAGAAAGAGATTATTCTTAGAAAAGGAAGCAAGGGAAGAAAAAAAAGCCTATGCAGAAAATTGTCCTTTTTGTGATGGAAATGAAGACAAGACGCCACCAGAGATTTTAGTATTCAGGGAACCAGATTCACAGAAATGGTTGGTACGGGTTACGGCAAATAAGTTTCCTGCCCTGCGGATAGAAGGGGAATTAGAAAGACAGGGAACAGGTATTTATGATCAGATGCAAGGTGTTGGTGCCCATGAGGTAATAATTGATTCACCATCTCATAGTGATAGTATTGCTGATATGGATGAGTCTCATGTAGAAAAGATAATACAGGCATATCGGGATAGAGTGGTTGATCTGAAATTAGACAAACGATTCAAGTATGTCTTAGTCTTTAAGAATTATCGCATCACAGCTGGTGCAAGCATGGAGCATCCACATTCCCAATTAATTGCCACACCAATCATTCCCAAAAGGGTTAAGGAAGAGCTAAAAGGGTGTCTTGAATTTTATAAGCATAAAGAAAGATGCCTGTTTTGTGATATTATTCGGGAAGAAAAAAGAAGTCAGCTAAGAATAGTTGCTGAGAACGATCATTTCCTTTCCTTTACTCCCTATGCATCCAGATTTCCTTATGAGATATGTATTATTCCTAAGATTCACTGTGGTGATTTTGCAAATATTCGAAACGAAGAAATATATCCATTAGCAAAAATATTAAAGGAAACCCTGAAAAGATTACAAATATTACTTGATGATCCACCCTATAACTATGTTATTCATACCACACCATTTCATTTTCCATCTAATATCAGGGATTATCACTGGCACATGGAGATTATCCCAAGGGTTATAAGAATGGCTGGTTTTGAATGGGGCACAGGATTTTATCTGAATCCTGTAGCACCAGAGGATGCGGCAAGGGAATTGAGGGAAGTGAACGGATAGATGATTATTGGACTTACCGGTAGTATAGGAACTGGCAAAACTACAACCGCCAATATATTTAAGGAATTGGGGGCAGTAATAATTGATGCAGACGAGATAGCCAAAGGGATTGTCAAGCCGCAATCGTTAGCATGGCAGGAAATAATCAATACCTTTGGGAATATCGTTTGTAATTCTGATTTAACGATAAACAGACAATATCTTGGCGAATTGATATTTAACGATACGGCATCTCGGGAAAGGCTTAATCAGATTACTCATCCATTGATTTTAGAAGAGATAAATAAACAGATTCAAGAACAAAACAATAAAATAATTATTATAGATGCCCCTTTATTAATTGAGGCAGGGGTACACTGGATAGTTGATAAAATAATAGTGGTTATTACGACTCGTGATACTCAGATAAAACGCCTGAAGTTGCGGAATTTTCTTAGTGATTTGCAGATAGAGGCAAGGAGGGATTCTCAACTTCCTCTTGAGATTAAGATTGAAAGAGCTGACTATATTGTTGATAACAATGGTAATATCCTTGAGACTACTAAGCAAATAAAAAGGATATGGGAGGAATTAATAAAACATGATGAAACGAAAACCAGCAAGTAGAGAAAATTCTATTATTATTGGAACAATACTTGCCAGTGGGATTGTATTTGTCTTTGGCTTTTTTTTAGGTCGGGCATGGGTAATGATTCCACAGGAACAGGTAAATGGCTATCAAAAGAAATCAGGTGCACCTGTTGTCCTGACAGAAGAAAAATCAGAAACAATGATATTGCCCAGAAAAAAGTTACACGAGAAAATAATTATAAAAGAAAAACCTATAGGTAATATAAAACTACAAAAGCAGCAGGAAATAGCCCAAAAGCCAGCAATATTACCAAAGAAACAACAGATGATAGTCCAAACACAGAGCATAGAACACGGAACACAAAATACAGAACAGAAGCAAGTTTCGTTGCAGACAGTACAAAAACCACCTGTATCTCAACAAAAACAGCAGAAATTAGCACAGAAGTTGGCAATATTCCTACAAAAGCAAAAGCAGGAGGCAGCAGCACAAAAATTAGCTATGTCCATATTACAGACACCGCAAAAGCAACAGATGGTGGTACAAAAGAAGGGTACAGGGCGGAAGCAAGTCATACCGCAACCGCAGGTAGCACAGAAACCAGCGGCAGCTCCGCAAAAACAACCTGTGGTAATACAGAAATCAACTGTGCCGCAAGCAACGCAAAAACCAATAACCGTACTACCACAAAAGCAACGAATGGTGGTACAGAAGCAGAGCATAAAACAGAAGCAAGTCATACCGCAACCGCAGGCAGCACAGAAATCAGTAGCAGCTCCCCAAAAACAACCACAACAAAATCCAGCACCCCAAAAAGCAGAGGGAAGATTTGCTCTTCAACTTGGTTCGTTTTCTGATGAGGCAAAGGCATCTGCCTTAGTAGCTAACTTGAGTGTTAAAGGCTATTCAGCTTATAAATTAAAGATAGAAATGGGGGGAAAGGGTACATGGTATCGGGTCTACATCTCAGGGGTATTCTCTTCCAGAGAAGACGCCCAGCAAAAAGGAGATGCCTTAAAATCTCTTGGGGTTATTAGTAATTATTTTGTTATTACCAGCAAGTAGGAAGATTTCACAGCAAAGGATTCCCAGATGAAACATAAAAATGCCAGAATTTTAATAGTAAATGATTCGTTATTTATGAGAAGAATATTGAGAAAAATACTTACCTGTGCTGGTTATGATGTTGTTGGAGAAGCAACTGATGGAACAATTGCTGTCCAAAGATACAGAGAGCTGAAACCTGATCTGGTAACTATGGATATTGTCTTGCCAGATATAGAAATGAATGGGATTGAAACCTTAAAGTGGCTAATCAGTATTAATCCAGAGGTAAAGATAGTAATGATAAGTGCTGTTGGATATGAGGAGTTAATTAATGAGGTTTTATCTATTGGAGCAAAGGATTTTGTTGTTAAGCCATTTAAGCCTGAAATATTGATTAAAACCATTCAACAAGTCTTGACAGAGAGGAGTTAAAAAATGTCATCTTCTGAGGATTCACTTCGAGCATTGGTTGTAGACGATTCAGGGGCAACGAGGCTAAGAATAAAATCTATTCTGGAAAAATGTGGATTTGGAATAATCTGGGACAGTATGACTGGAATTGAATCAGTAGCCAAATGTAAGGCATTAAACCCTCAATTAATAGTAATAAATGTTCCGGATATGATGGGTATAGAGGTAATAAAAAGGATGCTCAGCCGTGATAATACCGTTAAGATGCTGATTATCGGCCGTCCCGGTCAGGAATCCTATATTGGTGAAGCCATATTGATTGGAGCTATAGATTATTTTCTGGAGCCATTTAAGGATGAAGATGTGGCAGAGATGGTTTGGAGAATATTTCAATAGTAATAGTAACTACTCAGGTAAAGTAATTCACCACGGAGAACACATAAGTTGATAGGTTGATAGGTTGATAGGTTGATAGGTTAAAGGAACACAGATTATAAACCTATAAACTCATCAACCTATCAACCTATCCCTTTCCAACCCATCAACTATTCAACTTATCAACTTTTTGTGTCTTCGTGCCTTTGTGGTGAGTAGTTACT
>MNYI01000233.1 GCA_001873945.1 Candidatus Desantisbacteria bacterium CG2_30_40_21 | reverse complement strand
AAGTGGGGCATAAATTGCGATTTTTTCGGTGAGGATTAATCAAGGAGAGCAAGGCGTGAAGGTGAGCAATAGTGTACTATTGCGAACCTGAACAACACAGCTATCGTTGATTAAGACCAGCGAAAAACGCAATTTATGCCCCACTTGAGTATATCTATATCATAGAGAAGTTTTGCTGTACTTTCTCGTTGCTTTTTATTCATAAATAATATTATAACACTCAATGTAAAAAATGTCAAGGAGAAATTTATGCAAACAACCTGTGATGTGTTAATAGTTGGTGCAGGACCTGCCGGCTCTTCTGCTGCCCTTGCCTCAGCCAAAATAGGGGTAAGGGTTGTCATGATAGAGAAAAAGAGACAGGTGGGTGTGCCGGTTCAATGTGCTGAATATGTGCCCTGGCAGATTACTCAGGAAGTAGCACTACCAAAGAATGTGATTGCTCAACAGATTGTCGTCATGCGTACCCATCTACCTGATGGAGAAATGAAGGAAACTCAGGCAAGGGGATTTATCATCCACCGCAACCTCTTTGACCAGCATCTGGTGAAGACAGCATTTGATGCAGGGGCAGAAATCTTTTTGCAAACAAGGGCTGTGGGTTATGAAAATGGGGTGGTGCGGATAAAACAGGGAAAGCAGGAATTGCAGATTAAAGCACAAGTGATAATCGGAGCTGACGGACCATATTCAACTGTCGGCAAATGGATGGGACAGGGCAATACAGAGTTCATTCACACTGCCCAGTATCAGATGTATCTTTGCCATGGGTTGAATTCAACAGAGGTATATTTCCGCAAAGATATTCCGGGTGGCTATGGATGGGTATTTCCAAAGGGGAATGTGGCAAATGTAGGTGTAGGGGTTGATTTACAATTTGAGGTAAAGCCAGGGGAGGCATTACACAGATTTGTGGAATATTTACACGCATGTGGAATAATTGAACCTGAGGTAATTAAAAGAACTGGCGGGGTAATTCCAACAGGTGGACTGGTAAAAAGGCTGCATCATAGCAACATACTTCTGGTTGGTGATGCTGCCGGCATGGCTCACCCCATTACTGGTGCAGGAATATCAAATGCAGTGATATGTGGTAGGATGGCTGGAGAGATTGCTGCAAAGGCTGTGCTGAAAAACGACCTTGATGTGTTGAAGGGATATGAAGAGGAATGCCGGTTGGTGCTGGACGAGTCATTGATGAGGGCACGCCAAAAGCGAAAGGCTATGGAAGCCAAATGGAGTGATGGTGCTAATGATGAAGAGCTGTCAAAAGCCTTGCATTCAAGCTGGATTGCCTTTGAGGAATACTGGGGAGGAGAAAAGCATGATAAATGAATTAAGAAAGGAGAGTCCAGAATTCGTGCGATTGAGTTTAGCCGCAGCCATGACTTTACGGTTTGCCTCCGGCATGTTCTATCGGGATACAAGGCTTTACTGTATCAATCTGCTGCTTACTTATTCAAGCGGTTGTGTGGGAAGGTGCAGCTATTGTGGGCTATCCGGTGAGCGAGATGGTGCGTATGAGGATAAGAGTTTTATTCGCGTGGATTGGCCTGTTTATCGGCTAACTACAGTGGTAGAAAGATTGAACAAATATGCCCCGTGGGTAGAGCGAGTCTGCATTTCCATGATCACCAACAAGCAAGCTGTGGATGATACCATCACCATAATCAGGCATATCAGTGATGGGGTAGACCTGCCCATTTCCTTGCTTGTTTCCCCTACAATTATGGATGCTTCTATCTTGAAAGGGTTCAAAGATGCCGGAGCAGGTATGATTGGTGTAGCAATAGATACAGCCACAGAAGGGTTATTTGACCAGCATCGTGGCAAGGGTGTGAAGGGACCACACCGATGGGAAAAGTACTGGCAGGTGCTTGAGGATGCGGTTAGTATTTTTGGCAGGAATAAGGCTGGGTGTCATCTGGTTGTTGGACTGGGTGAGACAGAGAGGCAGATGGTGGAAACCGTGCAACGGGTAAGGGATTTGGGGGCAAGAACACACCTGTTTTCATTTTACCCGGAACAAGGCTCTGCCTTATCAGATATGTCCCAAGCTGATGCCGGGACATATCGCAGAATACAACTTGCCCGATACCTTATTGATCATGACCTTATTTTAATAGATGGGATGGGATTTGATGAACGAGGGCAAATAACCAATTTTGGGTTAAATGGTAGCCAATTGGAGGAAATAATCAACTCTGGCAAACCATTTCAAACATCAGGCTGTCCGGGGAAAACAATGGAAGGGGCATGTAATAGACCTTTTGGAGACGGCCCACCATCTGATATTCGCAGTTTTCCATTTGAATTGAACAAGGGGGATGTAAATAAGGTGCGAAGACAGATGGTAAGTGTAGGGGCAGGTTCTAAACCTGCCCCTACTTCACTGAATAAATGATCAGGTTGTTTCTGCTAATTGCTTTTCTGCTATCTCTGCGGCTTTTTTACCAGATAAAAGCATTCCACCAAAGGTAGGACCCATCCGTGGCAAGCCATATGTAGTGGCTGCAGCCATACCCGCAACAATCAATCCAGGATAAACCTGACCAGTTTGTTCAACAACCAGATCCTCTGATGCTTCCACCCACATGGCACCAAACCCCTTGGTCTTGAACAAACCTCGTTCCTCTAATTTTTTAACACAGCAAGCATCGTGACCGGTAGTATCAATGACTAATTTTGTCTCCATAGCCACAGGATCCACACAGGTAATTTCACGGGGTAGGGACTGAATGGGTGTCCAGTTAATAACTGCTCCACAAACCCGTTTATCCTCTCGCAGCACCAAATCATCAAACACGGTCATCTGCAAAAACTTAACCCCAGCATCACAGGCAGCGGCAATGAGTTTTGAGGTGATATGTGGACCATCTGTCACAAAAAGCCCTGGCATTGCCTCCTCATATGGCACACCCAATTCACAAAGAATCTCTTCTGATGGATGTCTGAAGGTAACCTTATTCATTAAATAACCCCCAATCCAAATTCCACCGCCAAGGTAATTATTTCGTTCAATAATAAGAACCTTTTTACCCGCATCTGCAAGTATTCTTCCAGCCATCAACCCTGATGGACCTGCCCCAACTATCAAGCAATCACTCTCAACTAACTCTATGAATTGTTTATTAAACGAACTCACAATCGCCCTTGTTACATCCTTTTCACTTATCTTTGAAAAGATTGGCATCACTCATTCCTCCTTCATTTGTATTTCCCCTTAACAAAGGGGGTTATCTTCTCTATTATCTGTTATCTGTTATCTGTATCATCCTCATTTTTTTAGGATTTATCCAAATATCATTTTTAACGCCGCAATCCCCAAAAACAATTGCCAATACTTTGTGAATAATTTTATTGCTTGCCTTTTTACTCCCATATCGTGAACCCAGACAACCTCCCAATGTAACAGCTATTGCCAGAAAAATTATCTCCTTTGGCACGCAGGCAACCTTAGAAAGACACCCTGCCAACCCGAAGGTAGAATTTGCCATAATAAAAACAGCACTTATACCACAGACGACTCGTGCCTCTGCCCAACCCAGAAGTATCAATAATGGACTTAATAGAAAACCACCCCCTGTCCCGGTAAGCCCAGCAACCAAACCAAGCAATGCCCCTATTGGCAAGACGATGCTTAGTCGTGGCGGTCGCAAGGTTTGCTGTTGATTTCCTTGCGAGACAAAGGCAAGTTGATAACTGGCAAACAAAAGAACAACCCCCACAATGAGCTTAAAAACAGTGGTTTGAAGGGTTATAAAACCACCCAGAAAGGCACATGGTATTGAGGTAATGAGAAATGGCCACAAAATAGACCATGAAAACCGGCCTGCTTGGATATATGTTATTGAAGCAATAGAGGCTACAATAATATTCAGAATTAGTGCTGTAGGCTTCATGATTGCCGGGGCAATACCAATAAATGCCATGGCAGCAACATAACCCGTTCCCCCTCCCATGCCAATAGAGGAATATAATAAGGCAATAACAAACATGAAAATGGTTAATATAATGGTAGTGGCAGTATCCATTTATTTTTCCTTGTAATCGTTCACGGGGACACAAAGATTGTCCTTCTTGCGGCTGTCATTTAGAGGGTGTGAATGGTTATATTCATCCTTTATCCCTTTTCCACCAGAATCCTGAAGTCATTTTCATTAACACAAGATACATCAAGGATCTTGTGTCCTTCATTCTCCATACTTCTGGGCACATTTTTTATTGCTGGCTTATGATTCAGGGTTATCTCCAGCACCTGCCCTTTTTCCATTCCTTCTATGGCCAGCTTGGATTTTACATAGGTATAGGGGCAAGTCTCGCCACGAATATCAAGTTGTTTATCAATGCCCATTCTTTTTCACCACCGTTATTTTTAGCTCCAGGAAATGATCGCATTTTTTCTCAAACAACCATGCCCTTGCCTTAAGAGTACCCTCCAAAGAAATAGAAACAATCAGGTAAATATATCCATCCACTGCCATTTCTTTATCAAAGGCAGAGGGATAGGCCGGGTGATCCGGATGTGAATGGTAGAAACCAATAATACCAAATCCCTTTGCCCGAGCGTATTTATCAATTTCGTAAATCCCTCTGGGCGACATTTCATACCTATCCCGTAGCCTATCTTTGTTAATGTTTTCAACAGCTTTTATCTCATCTACATCTTTTGTCCTGCCAAGGAGTATACCACAACACTCATTTGGATACGCCTCTTTTACCTGTCTGTAAATTTCTTCCATGCTGTTTCTGGTAATTATCATTGTATTATTCACCATATCCATCAGGAAAAATAGTAACGATTACCGCATCTCGTAAGCCTTTTGCCAACTCAAGGGCTGCCCACGAAGCTGCTGCCGCAGAGGTACCCACGATTAGCCCTTCCTCCGCTAACAGGAATTTTTGCATCTCATAGGCTGACTCTGTGGGAACAAATATCTTTCTGTCCGGAAAGCTATCGTTATAATTTCCGGGCACCATAGAGCAAGCCATATTTTTCAACCCCTCAATACCATGCAGGGACTCTTTTGGTTGGACACCAATTATCTGGGTATTGGGGTTATGCTCTTTAAGCCTTTTGCCGGTGCCCATAAGGGTTCCGCTTGTGCCTGTGCCGGCTACAAAATGAGTTACTCTAAAATCAGTCTGCTCTAATATTTCCTTCCCGGTTGTCTCATAATGAGCCTGTGGATTAGCAGGATTGTTGTACTGGTCAATCAAAAAATAGGCTTCAGGGTTTTCCTCATACATCCTTTGTGCCACAAAGAATGCCCCATCCGAGCCATCTATGGCTGGAATAAGGATGAGCTTTGCCCCATAATACTCCATCTTTTTCCTTTTTGCCTCATGAATATTCTCTGGCACCACCAACTCCACCTGATACCCTTTTTCAGCCCCAATCATGGCTAAGGCAACACCGGTATTACCAGAGCTTGATTCAAGAATTATCTTGTTTTTATGTAATATCCCCCTTCTCTCTGCATCCTCAATCATCCACAATCCAGCCCTATCCTTAACCGAACCGCCAGGGTTAAACCATTCTGCTTTGGCAAAGAGCTTGACTGAGCCAAGCTCTTTATTTAAGCTGTTAATATTGAGGAGTGGGGTATGTCCAATCCTTTCTAATATGGATAAAGCCATGTTTAAGCCTCCAACATCTTATCATGAAGAAGGGTTGATAGGTTGATAGGTTGATAAGTTGATAGGTTGATAGGTTTATGAATCTGTGTTCCTTTAACCTATCAACCTATCAACCTATCAACTTCTATGTTCTCTGTAGTTATCCCTCTACAATATCCCCTTCAATCGGATCAACCTTTATCCCTTGTTTGGCAAGATCCTCCACTGCTCGATCTATTTCATCCATCTCACCATCCAGTTCCAGAACCATCCAGCCAAGATCCTCATCAATATTTGCCTTTCTGATATTGGTTACCACCTTAAAATCATGACCCAGTTGGTAGATAATAGGTTTGGGTACTAATTTTTTTGTAAATCTTAAGGATAGTCGCATAATTGCCATAATCCACCTCCAACTTAAAATCTTATGCTACAAAATTCCTCATAATCAATCAATTCCTTAATCGTCGGATTCTCTCCACACAAGGGACAATTTGGATCTTTTTTCAATTTTACCTCTCGAAATCTTGTCCCAAGCCCATCAAACAAAAGCATTCTTCCCATCATAGGCTTTCCAATATTGAGAATAATCTTTATGGTTTCAAGAGCCTGAATCAACCCCAATATTCCCGGTACAACCCCTAAAACACCAGCTTCCTGACAGCTTGGAGCCATACCTGGCGGGGGTGGTTCAGGGTATAAACACCTGTAGCACGGACCCTCACCCGGTACAAACACAGTTACCTGTCCCTCAAAGCGAAGAACAGCTGCTGAAACATTCGTCTTGCCGCTCATGAAACAGGCATCATTGACCAAATATCTGGTAGAGAAATTGTCGCAACCATCAAGTACAATATCATAACCCTCAAGAAGATTCATTACATTTGAGGAATTAATCCTCTCTTGATGGGTAATAACCTCTACATCTGGATTAAGAGCTTGTATGGTTTCCTTAGCTGAATCTACTTTTAGCTTACCTATACGAGAGGTGTTGTGCAGGATTTGTCGTTGAAGGTTACTGGTATCAACCGTATCAAAATCCACAAACCCGAGCCGTCCAACACCGGCTGCAGCAAGGTAATACCCGGACGGACAGCCTAATCCACCTGCTCCAATAAGCAGGACGCTGGCACCAAGCAGCTTCTTTTGTCCCTTGCCGCCAACCTCTGGCAGGATAATATGCCGGCTGTATCGTCGTATTTGTTCTTCCGTAAAATCAAACATTGCTTAACCTCCAATCGGAAACACTCACCACAGAGGCACGAAGAGTTTATAGGTTGATGAGTTTATAGGTTGATGAGTTTATATGTTTATAGGTTTATAAGTTGATGAATCTGTATTCCTTTAACCTATCAACCCATCAACCCATCAACTCATCAACCTATATATGCCTCTGTGGTGAAATCTCATCCCCCGGCAATCGCCGGCACAATAGACACCTCAGCCCCGTCAGGTATATCTGTCTTATCACCCTCAAGGAACCTGATGTCCTCACCATTAACATAGATATTGATAAACTTACGCAATGTACCATTTTCATCACAGATTCGTTCCTTTACTCCTGGATATTGTGTATTCAACTCATCTATCAATCCTATCACATTCACTTCTCTACTAATCTCTACCTCTGGTTGATTGCCTATCAATTTTTGCAAAGGTGTCGGTATCAAAATTCTAATTGCCATTATGGTTTCACCTCCTTTTCAAATGAAGCCAGATTCGGCTCAATGATTGTTGGTTTTCCGATTTTATCTGCCACGGCTTCCTGAGTCTTTAAGCCATTACCAGTGATACAGATAACGATTGACTCATTTCGAGGGATTCTGCCCTGTTCAATCAACTTCTTAGCCACAGCCAATGTTACCCCACCAGCTGTCTCTGTGAATATCCCCTCGGTTTTAGCCAATAATTTTATAGCCTCAACAATCTCCTCATCTGTTGCTGTCTCGCCATAACCACTACTATCCTTGACAACATGATAAGCATAATAACCATCTGCCGGGTTGCCGATAGCCAGCGATTTGGCAATTGTATTGGGAACAACAGGCCTGATTGCATCTGTAGCTGCCTTTATAGCTGTTACAATTGGACAGCACCCTTGAGCCTGTGCCACGGATATCTTTGTTTCTGCATTATCAATCAAACCTACTTTTTGAAACTCCTTTAGCCCTTTATATATCTTAGTCGCCAACGACCCACTGGCTGCAGGGACAACAATATGCTGAGGTGTCTTCCATCCAAGTTGTTCAACTATTTCAAAGGCTATGGTCTTTGAGCCTTCAGCATAATATGGACGAATATTGATATTAACAAACGCCCATGGATACTTTCCGGCAATCTCACTGCATAGTCGATTGACCTGATCATAATTTTCTTTTATACCAACAACAGTAGGATTGTAAATCAATGAGGCAATCACCTTACCTGATTCTAGATCAGCAGGGATAAAGACAAAACACTTCATACCAGCCTTGGCTGCCTGAGCAGATACAGCATTTGCCAGATTACCGGTAGAGGCACAAGCAATCGTATCAAATCCCAACTCTTTTGCCTTATTCAGGGCAACTGCAACCACCCTATCCTTAAAAGACAGGGTTGGATGATTGACTGAATCGTCCTTGATATATAATTCTTCTACCCCAAGCAGTCTGGCTAAATTATCTGCTCGAATCAAGGGAGTAAAGCCGGATGATGTCCCATTGACTGGTTGCCCATCAATTGGCAGTAATTCCCAATATCTCCAGAGGTTTGTTGGACGAGAGGTTATTACTTCCTGACTGATGAGCTGCTGGATGGCAGCATAGTCATAATCCACCTCAAGTGGTCCAAAACAAAACTCACAGACATGAATTGCCTCTTTTGGATATATTCTACCACATTCTCGACATTTTAATCCCTTTATTCGTTCCATAATTTTCTCCTCGTAGCCCTCTTATTTTGTCAATAACTATCATACCATACCTGAGCAATTTTGTCAAGAATTTTCATACTGCATTTTTGTCATAGCATTATGAAAATTATTCATAACTGTTTAAGCCTTAATCTAACAATTATCAGTTGACAAATGAATAGTGTTTATGATATAATTTTGACTAAAATACTTAAGCATATTGTAACCGTTCACGGTTCACAGTTTTTTAATGAATTATGCAACGATTGAAGCATTTTTCACAATTCACATCAGCATTAATTGTTAATTCATAATTAAAAGGAGGTGTGTTATGGCGTTAAACCTTGAAGACCTCAAGGCAGGTGGTATCATCAGCCAGAGGCAAAAGAACATGTTCAGTATTCGGGTAAAGATTTTGGGTGGCAATGTAACCTCTGCCCAATTAAGAAAGATAGCAGATTTAGCTGAAACCCATGGCAGGAATTATGCTCATATCACTACCAGACAGGGGTTTGAGATATCACATGTCAATTTTGAGGATGTGGAAAAGGTTACTATTGGATTGGAAAAGGTAGGACTGGTATTAGGTGCCTGTGGCTCAAGGGTACGGGTAGTGGTTGCTTGTCAGGGCACGGATATTTGTCCTCATGCCCTGGATGATACACAGTTACTTGTCAGAACGCTTGATGAACGGTTTTATGGCCGTTTTGGTGTGCCGCATAAGTTTAAGATGGGTGTCTCTGGCTGTCCCAATGCCTGTGCCAAGCATAACGAGAATGATCTTGGATTTATGGCTGTGGTTGAGCCTGTATTAATTGATAAGGAATCTTGTATCAACTGTGGCTTATGTGCTGAGGTTTGTCCTGGAAAAGCCATTGAAATGAAGGATAGCTTGCCGGTCTTTGACTCAACCAAATGTTTTCATGATGGTAAATGTATTGATATCTGTCCCAGGGATTCCTTAGGTGTGAATCGAAAGGGCTGGCAGGTGTTTGCTGGCGGTAAATGGGGTAGGAGACCTCAGTTGGGAATACCAATAGCCAATTTTGTTGCCACAGAACAAATTCCAGAAATGGTAGAAAATATCCTCAGTAATTACATCAAGTTGGCTAATAAACGCGAACGATTGGGTGAACTTATCAATCGATTGGGGATGGAGGTGATTTGTGATGGATGTATATTTTGATCACATCTCTACAACACGCATGGATGCAAGGGTATTGGAAGAGATGCTGCCATTCTTAAGGGAGAATTTTGGTAACCCATCCAACCAGCACCATATTGGTCAGGTAGCCAGAAAGGGTATTGGACAGGCAAGGGAACAGGTGGCACGGTTAATTGGCTGTTTGAATTCAGATGAGATAATCTTTACCTCAAGTGGTACTGAAGCCAATAACCTTGCCTTAAAAGGCGTGGTTCTTGCCAATCAGAAAAAGGGCAAACATATCATTGTCTCCTCCATTGAACATTTTTCAGTGCTTCATGTGGCAAAAAGCATGGAAAAGATGGGCTTTGAGGTAACATATCTGCCGGTAGATAATTATGGTCTGATTAATCCGCAGGTCGTGGAAGGGGCTATACGGACTGATACAGTGCTTGTTTCTATTCAATTGGCAAATCCTGAGGTAGGTACTATTCAACCAATTGAGGCTATCTCAGAGATTACTCGGGCAAAGGGTGTGCTATTTCATACTGATGCTGTCGCAGCTGTGGGCAATCTAATCGTAGATGTAGAAAGGCTTGGAGTTGATCTCTTGAGCCTCTCCGGTCATCAGTTTTATGGACCAAAGGGGTCAGCTGCCCTGTTTGTTCGTCAGGGGACAAGGGTTACACCCTTAATTGAGGGCGGGATTCAGGAAAGGGGCAGAAGGGCTGGCACAGAGAATGTACCAGAGATTGTTGGACTGGGTAAGGCTTCCGAAATAGCCATGCAAGAGGTGAATAGCTGGTCATCGCATATCTTAAGATTGCGACAAAGGTTCTGGGAAGGAATAACCAAACGAATTGCTCATGTCAGCCTGAATGGGCATCCAGATTTAAGGCTGTCGGGCAACCTTAATATAGGGATTGAGTTTGTAGAGGGTGAAAGCATGCTTATTCTGCTGGATATGGAAGGGATTGTGGCCTCATCTGGTTCAGCCTGCACATCTCAGGCATTAAAGTCATCCCATGTGCTTAAAGCCATGGGCGTTGAACCTGTAAAGGCTCATGGCTCACTCCTGTTTAGCCTTGGAAAAGAAAATACAGAGGAAGAGATTGATTATGTACTGGAAAAGCTGCCACCTATTGTCAAACGATTAAGAGCGATGTCGCCGTTGTATAAGGAAAAGGAGGAAGGAGATGTTTGATTATAGTCAAAAAGTAATGGAGCATTTTGCTCATCCCAGAAATGTGGGTGAGATGGAAAATCCTGATGGTGTGGGTGAGGTTGGCAATCCTGTGTGTGGGGATATGATGACCTTTTATATCAAGGTAACTGATGGACGGCTCTCTGAGGTATTGTTCAAAACCTTTGGTTGTGGGGCAGCTATTGCGGTTTCGAGCATGGTCAGCGAGATGGCAAAGGGGAAAACGCTGACTGAAGCCATGAGTATTACCAATAAATCAGTGGCACAGGAGCTTGGTGGCTTGCCGGAAAATAAGATGCATTGCTCTAACCTTGGTGCAGATGCCCTGCATAAAGCTATTTTGGACTATCAGAGCAGGAATGCTGAACAAATAGTTGCTAAATGTCATTGCCCATATTGCAATGGTTCTATTGTTGAAGAAAGTTCATTTTGTCAGGCTTGCGGTAGAGAGTGTTCAATAAACCGTGGAGGATAAATGAAAGTAAACGCCACCTTAGATGCTGTTGGCCTTTATTGCCCTGTTCCGGTGATGCTCACCACAGAGAAGATGAAGGAATTGAAAAAAGGAGATACCTTAGAGATTTTGACCGATGATCCGGATAGTCTGGAGGATATACCTAATTGGTGTAAGATAGCAGACCATAGATTTCTAAAGATTGCCAGAGAAAATGGTATCTATAGGTTTTACCTGCAAAAGGAGAGTATTGATGAGAGCAATTGAGACTGATATTGAGGATATAATAGTAGCCAGATATTTGGACCTGCAGGGTGAGGTTTGCCCATTTACCTATGTCAAGACAAAGCTCGCCTTAGAATTAATCGAATCTGGGGATGTACTGGTTATTGTGCTGGATCAGGGTGAACCTATAGAAAATGTCCCCCGCTCTGTCAAAGATGAAGGCCATCATATCAGCAAGGTGGAAAGGGATGGGACTGCCTTTAAGCTGTGGATACGAAAAGTGTAGCACAGACATTCTTGTCTGTGATTCAGACCACTTGTCCACATCATCTGAGAAACCGGGGATAGCGCCCGTTTTTTACTGTTTTCGAGGTCTTCCTATAGCTTTTGGCTTTAATACTCGACAGGCTGTTACGGAACTAAAAATCAAAGGCAACACCATACCATATATAGTCACTCTTGATGAGATTGGTACAATATATCATATGCCCTTTGTGCGAGTTTCCTATTCCGTAACAGCCTGTCGGGCATTCCATTACCCAAAACAGTTGCCAACTTTTTTTCTTTTTTTTCATTATTTTCTCCTGAATTTTATAGGACTTATAGGACATATAAGTCCTATTATCCACCTGTTCAGACTTCCGTTATTTTTCCCCGTAGATTATCTAAAACCTTTTCTATGGATTGAATATAGTCGGTTTTAATCCTCTCAAATATCTCCTCCGATGTCTCTTCATCATAAATATGGGATGTTCTGTTTCTATCCTCAAGCATATTCAGAAATATTTCTTCGTCTCGCCCAAGTAAATTAATTCTAAAAGCCTCTTTTAAGCTTTCTCTCGGTGTATTCACCACAAGCCCTTGATATTCAAGAAATATCTTTAATGCCTTCCATAATAATTCAAATGTGAATTCAAATCTTTGAATTGCTCCATCTTTATCAAGGTCATCTTTAGCTTCTTGTATAGCTTCTTTTAATCTTTCAAAACCGTTTGTGAATTTTTCAACGGCATACTTAACCTTAACCATCTTTTCTTCCATAAACCACCCTCCCTGTTTTTAAAATTATATCCTTAAAGGACTTATCCACTGCGTTTAAAAATACAATATCAACCTTGTAAAGTCCTGATACCTCCTCAATCTCTTCCTTGAGCCTTCGCTCCAACCCTATATCAATCCTTTCCTTATCAATTGCCAGGTCAAAATCAGCGTGTTCAGGATATTTTTGTTTTGCCCTTGAACCAAATAGAATAATTAAGTGAGGGTCAAGATATTTTTTAAGAATATCAATGGTCCTATTTAATATTTCATTCTCTCTTTGGGTTATACCCATGTTTCTCATGTTATCCCTTCTTATCGAACAAGCATTAATAGAATAAAATAGATGAGCATCAGTGTCAGTCCCATCGGTATTCCTATTTTTGCCCAATCCTTACTTTTTATTTTCAATTTATTGGATGCGATTATATTTGGAATATTGCCGGGTATTAACATTCCACCTGAAATAATTGCGGCTAACAGTGCATATTTAATTTGGATTAAACTTAAGGCAGGTCCAATTTCTGCCGCAATTATAGTTGCATTATCTAAGACAGCAGATACAATATTAACCCAGTATAAAACATAAAAAGGAACATTTGAAATATACATATCAACTAAAGGCTTAAAACCACTTCCAAGAAGAATCAAGGCGGTGATGAATAAATATACCCTTAAGGTTCTGATAGTTATGCTTTTGAAATCTTCCAATCTATCTTCTTTAAGCCCATATTCTGTGCCTCGTTCTTTCCCTATAAGTTTTGCGGCTATAAGTCCAAGCATAATTATTCCAGGGATGAGATAAATCCCAAGAAGTCTAAATAAAAACCAGAAGTCGGCAAGATATGGTTCTCCTCTTAATTTTGCAATAGCTATCGTTGAAAGTGGCTCACCAATAGGGATTAATGAAGCACCGAATCCTATGGAGAAACAAGCTATAATAATAATTTTTATCTCTGTCTTCCTATCTAATTTTAAGAAGCTGATAATTTCAACTAATATTAATGCGGATATTATTGCCGTGATGATACTTGAAAGCATTCCTAATCCAACCACAAGTAAAAACACAAAAGGTTTTAATCCCAATTTTTCAACAACCCTGTTTAAGTTTTGACTAAGAGGCTTTTGGATTAGCCTGAATAATATACCGGCTAAAAAAATGGCTGCCGTTATTTTGAGTGGTTCTGTTAAACATTCCTTAATTAAATGTCCACTCCACTGCTCAGTTATACTGACAGCAATTGCTCCCATGACAAATAGAAAAAACTCAAGCTCCTCTTCTACCTTTTTTAGTACAAAAGGCAAGACAAGCACAAAAATAAGAATTATGAGCAATCCTGTAATCATTTCATTCAATCTCCTTAAGTAGAATTATCAATTATTAATTAATAGTAGTTTAATACCTTTAAAACTGATAGCTGACGACTGACACCTGAACGCTTACTTACTATTCACCTTAGAGGTAGATAATATCACCTTCATAATACAAGGAAAGGAAAAGAAGGAGATAATCGCGAAGGTGGCGGGTGATAAGAAAATTATTCTTGATATGTTCCCGACCATTTTCTCCAAGTCTCTTTGCATATTCCGGTTCGTTAATCAGTTGTTTTAAGTAGTAGGCAGTTCCTTCAATTGAATGAGTCAGAATGCCTGAATATTTATGTGTTATTTGTATCGGGATGCCGCCTACTGCCCCGGCAATAACCGGCTTTGCCTTCCATAATGCCTCAGCCACAGTCAAACCAAAACCCTCTTTTAATGATTTTTGTAAGATTACGGTTGATGCCCTTTGTAAGGCATTGATTTCTATATCGCTTGCCGGTGGAAGCAAGAGAATATGGACATCAGGGTCATCTGCTGCGGCTGATTTTACCTCTTCTAACACTATTAGCCCTTCCGGGTCATCCGTAGCACCGCCACCCGCAAGAATGAGTTGGCAATCAATATGTTTCTTGCACATTTTGTATGCCTTGATTACACCCACCGGGTCTTTTAAGTAATCAAACCGTGAAATCTGGGTGATAATTGGACGACTTTTGTCAATCCCAAATCGTTCAAGGACAGGAGCGATTATTTCCGGGGGCAATTCCTTATTTTTGTCGCTTAAGGGGTCAATTGAGGGTGAAATAAGCACCTGAGGCAAATTAATATCAATGGCAAATGGTGGGGCAGAAAAGACAACTGCATCATATTTCTCAATGTATGACCTCAAGAAATTCATAATATCCTGTTTGGGCCTGGTAAAATCAACATGACATCTCCAGAGCCATTTCTTGCCAATCTCCTTTTTCTTTTCTACCAGGGCAATCGGCTGGGAGTCATGAATAAATAATATATCACCATAAAGATTCATCTCTTGAGCATTATCGCGGTTGGTCTCAAGAAAATATTCCAAATCTTGCGGGCTAATCTCGATATTTACCCCATGTAAGGCATTATGTATCTTTTTAGTGATACCAAAAAATCTTTCATTACCTTTGATGACATCCCATCTTGCATCAACACCGAGCTGTCTCAAAAGTGGAATTATGCGGGTAAGGATTTCAGCAACCCCGCCTCCTACGGCTGTAGAATTAATATTCTGGATAATTTTCCCTTGCAATCTTTGGGCTAAAAGAAATAATTCATCAATTGTCCCCTGTCCAACAATCGGTGTGTAATCGTTAATATTTACCATACTGTTTCACCATCCTGATAATTTTTTGCCGCAATCCTTCGAGGGTTATTGTATAAGGGTCAAGGCTCGAGATTTTTTGTGCCAGTTCTTTCTCTCCAATACCACCAAGCCAGGCAGAAAAATCGTTTTCTCCTTTTTCCAGACGCATGGGTGCTTCAAATATATGGAAGTAAAGTGAGTTGATGCTTATTTTTCCCAGTATTTCCACAAACTCGGTTAAATTGGAGGCAACATAGGGTGTAGGTAAAATAGCTGTCATACAACTCATAAAATGAAATTCCTCACCCTCCGGACAGTCAATCATCCGCTTCTCTTGCGCCAGATAATCGGTTAAAATCTTTATAAATGCTGAGCGTAAATCCTTCAATTTCTTAAAATCAATCACATTGACACTGGCAATTGCCTCACCTAATTTTTCTAAATTGAGAATATCTGTTAGCCAATAGGCGAAATCGTTTGGTGGCTCAGGGGAGAGATAATGATGCTGTTGGAGAAAACGATGGGTATGATAGTAAATAGAAGACAACGGGACATTCTTTATTCCTTCCAATAATTCAGTTTGATTTTTTGCCTTCAATCCCAGTAATTTTATCAGATGCACCCGTGTCCAAAAATAAAATGGATTCATTCAACCATCTCCTTAAGAAGTTTTACAACCTCTTTATAGTTCCTGAGATTATATCTTGCATAAGATGAACCAATTCCAACCTTGACAGAATATGCCTTTTGTGGAAGAACCTTGAAAAGGTCTTCGTCTGTCCAATCATCACCAATGGCTAAAACAAAATCATATTCATCCTTAGCAAGAAGATATGAGGCCGCCACACCTTTATTTATCCCTGAATTTCTTATTTCAATAACCTTACTGCCCGGCAATATTTGCAGGTCAATATTTGCCGTCAAAGAGGTCAAATCATCCATAAGTTCTTTTGCTCGTAGAGAGCCAAGTTCCGGGTCTGATGCACGATAATGCCAGACCAGAGAAAACTCCTTTTCTTCAATAAACGAACAGGGAAGCCTGTCAACATACATTTTAAGTAATGGTAACAACCTCGGCTTCCAGTCATTACTAAGTTGTTTTGTTAATTGCCAGCTTAAATCTTTTTCTTTTATCCATACCCCATGTTCGGCTATCAACCAGATATTCAATCTCTCAAACCAATTTGTCAGTGTCTCTTTATCGCGTCCACTGGTAATAATAATTTTTGTTTGAGGATATTCATTAATAAGTTTGAGTAGTTCTATAATTTTTTCATTGGGCTTTGCATCCTGTGGCTCTTTAGTAAACGGCATCAGGGTTCCATCATAATCAAGAAAGATAATCCTTGATTGAGCATTCTTAAAATCCCTGAGCAACACTTGCTCTTCTGAAAAAGATAATAACTTAACCGCAAACCTTTTTCTTTTTTCAATCATATCCATTAATTCCTGAATAAAATCGCCTGCCCAACGGATAACATTATAATCACTTAATCTCTTTTGCATTATCTCATTTCGTCTTACTTGTTCCTGACAAGACATCTCTACGGCCTCTTCTAATGCCCTGGCTATTTCTCCTTTATGGTTTGGGTTGATAATAATTGCCTCAGCCAGTTCTTTTGCCGCACCAGCCATTTCACTCAAAATCAAGACACCCTTTTTATCCCTTTTGGTAGATACATATTCCTTGGCGATTAAGTTCATCCCATCCCTTAAGGGTGTAATCAAGGCAATATCACTCAAGATATACAAAGCCGTCAGCTGCTCAAAGGGTAGATTTTTATATTGATATTGTATTGGCGTCCACCCAATATCTCCAAACCTTCCATTTATCTTTCCGACGATTTCATCAATCTTATTCTTCGTTTTGGCATAACTTTCAACACCTATTCGAGATGGCACAACAATCAAAAGCATGGCTACCTTTTTATGCCAGTTGGGGTTTTTCTCTAAGAACAATTCATATCCCTCAAGCCGATTTAAGATACCCTTTGTGTAATCAAGGCGGTCTACTGAAAGAATAGTCTTTATCCCTCCAAAGTGTTTTTTGAGAGATTCAATTTCATCTTGAATCTGGATATTATCCTGTGCAGCAAAAAACTTTTCAAAGTTTATACCCATAGGAAAGGTATCTGCCTTCAGTATCCTGTCACCGGTGTTTATTTCACCAATATTGTTATCATGTCCCATGATCCGCAAGACACATCTTAAAAAATTCTGGGTATATTCTATGGTATGAAAACCAATTAAATCTGCGCCCAAAAGCCCTTCTAATATCTCTATCCGCCAGGCATTGGGCAAGAGCCGAAATATGTCGTAAGGTGGAAAGGGTATATGAAGAAAGAATCCTGTGGTTACCTCCGGCATCCTTTCTCGGACAAGTTTGGGCAAAAGCATAAGATGATAGTCATGAATCCATAAGATATCATCTGGCTTTAAGATATTAACAATTGCCTCTAAAAAATCTTCATTTATTTGTTTATAAGAATCCCAAAAATCTTCGTCGTAAACCGTATTGGCAGGAAAACAATGAAAGAGGGGCCAGATGGTTTTATTGCAAAATCCATGATAGAAATTCTCCATATTCTTATGAGAGATAAAGATAGGGTATGCCGAAAATTCAGAAAGACATCTTTGTTTAACCTCATCCTGAAGGTTCTTACTAATGGCCACCCCGGGCCAACCAGTCCAGATGTATTCAATCTTTGTGAATGAGGAGTCTTTGAGCGAATTAAGATAATCACTGATTCCGGTAATCAATCCGCCGGCACTCCTTTCAAATCCTATCTTCCCTTCTTTTTCTGTAACAGTAAAAGGTAATCTATTGGAAACAATAAACAATCTCATATTTCATTCCTCCTTTGGTGGTCAGACCCTAACATCCAAACCATGAATAATTGACACCAACTTTGTATAAAATTCACCTATCCTTCTTTACTTATATGCAGTGTCTGTGTTGGATAGGCAAACTCTATTCTTCGTCTTTCAAACTCTTCATTGATTGCAAAGTTGATTTCCTGTTGGGCATCCATATATTTATTATAGTCACCACTAAGAACATAATAAACTACCTCAAAGATAAGGCTAAAATCACCATATGAAAAAAAATGTGCCCGGTCAAACTCTGTATCCCTGGTGTTTTTTATAATATTTGCAATTATTGCCGGTATTTCTTTTAATTGCTGAGTAGTAGTTTGATAGGTAACACCGAGTCCAAAAACTACACGGCGTCTCTCCATTCTTTTATAGTTGCGGACACGGGAATTTGTAAGGTCACTATTGGGAAATATCAACTGTTCTCCCCCAAGGCTGCGGATACGCGTCGTTTTAATTCCAATATTTTCGACAACCCCCATGTAATCTCCGATAATAATAAAATCTCCGATTTTAAATGGTTTATCAAAGAGTATACAAAAATAACTGAATAAGTCACCTAATATCGCCTGAGCTGCTAAGGCGACAGCTATACCGCCAATACCTAAACCGGCAATTACAGTTGAAATCTTAAACCCTAAATTATCCAATAAAAAAGTAATACCTATACCCCATATAACTACTTTTAGGACAGGAAGTATTGCTTTTATACCTTGTCCTTCTGGTGTATCGGCTTCCTTCTTTGATAGATATGACTCAATTATGCAACTAATTATTGATACGGTAAAGCGAATACCGAAGAAGGTTAATAGTCCTATACCCAGTACCTGTATAACTCTAATTAATGCGGGATTTAGATTCAGGTTTTGTACTGACAGGTAAAAAGCACCCAAATACAATAGAGGAATTAATGATTTTTTAAATATACGGATAAAAAAATCATCTAAGGTAGACGCAGTTTTATCTGCCCATCTTTTAAGATGACGCAAAATGACATATTTAAACACCTTGATGGCTAATATACCTATGATAAGACCCAGTATAGAAAATATGTATGCCAAAATACTATTGTTCAAGAAAGATGTTTGCAAAATATCCTTTAACATATAATTTCCTCCTCTGCCCTATTCCGTTATAAAGCAATAGCTCATAACTGGTCCCTGAAGAAACCGGGGACAAGAAACCGGAGAAACCGGGAGGAGAAACCGGGGACAGCGCCCGTTTTTTACTGTTTCCGAGGTCTTCCTATAGCTTTTGGCTTTAATACTCGACCTAACAATTCTTCCAACCTTGTTACAAAAGGCTCATCTCCTACAGGACGACCAGTAGAGGTACATCCTCTAATCTCTTTTAATGTCCATTCTTCTTCCGGAATAGCAAGATATTTACCCC
>MNYI01000245.1 GCA_001873945.1 Candidatus Desantisbacteria bacterium CG2_30_40_21 | reverse complement strand
ATCCTGATTTGAACTATATCAATTGTAACTACTCAGGTAAAGTAATTCACCACGGAGAACACATAAGTTGATAGGTTGATAGGTTGATGAGTTTATAGGTTAAAGGAACACAGATTCATAATTCATAAACATTTCCTATCAATTCATCCACTTATCAACCCATCAACTATTCAACTTATCAACTTTTTGTGTTTTCGTGCCTTTGTGGTGAGTAGTTACATTTGGAGAAAATTAAATGCCATTAGAGATGAAAGAAACAAGTGTACTGCTTTCTCCAGAAGAGATTATGCAAATAGCAAGTATTTGTGAAGATGGGGATAGGGATGCAGCCATTTTGTTTATGGAACAACTCATGAAGAATGTGAAAAAGGCTCAGGAGGGGTTTCGTTCCCTGTACCAACGGGGTGGACATATGGGAGCTGCTAAATTTTAATAAAATAATTAGAGGGGGGCATAAGCCGCCCCTATTGTTTTTTATAAAGGAGGAAATGTATGTCAAGATTGATTGCCCCACATGGGGGTGGTGAGCTAAAGCCATTATTGCTTTATGGTGATGAGCTCAAAAATGAGATAGAAAAGGCTAAAGGCTTAACCCAGATAAAGATGGGTTCCCGTGAAACATCTGACCTGATCATGTTGGGTATTGGTGCTTTTACGCCATTAGAAGGATTTATGGGTTATGCTGATTGGAAGGGTGTTTGCGATGAAATGAAGATGGCTAATGGTATCTTTTGGCCCATTCCCATTACCCTATCAACCACTAAGGGACAGGCAGATAGTTTGTCAATTGGTGAAGAGGTTGCCTTGATTGATGAGGAAACCAGCGAATTGATGGGCAGTATGAAGGTGATGGAAAAATACACCATTGACAAGGAGCATGAGTGCCAGCAAGTGTTTAGAACAACTGCTCAGGCACATCCAGGGGTACACAAGGTTATGTCTCAGAAAGAGGTGAACATTGCCGGGCCAGTAAAGGTATTTAATGAGCTGCATTATCCTGCTGAATATGGTGTTAAATATATGCGTCCTGCACAAACTAGGGCTATATTTCAGGAAAAGGGTTGGAACACAGTAGCTGCCCTGCAACTTAGAAATCCCATGCATCGTGCCCACGAGCATCTGGCAAAGATAGCTGTTGAAATTTGTGATGGTTTGCTTATCCATCAATTGGTTGGCAAGCTCAAAGAAGGGGATATTCCTGCAAAGACAAGGGTAAAGGCAATTGATGTATTGGTTGAGAATTATTTTGTAAAAGATACCTGTATTCAAGGGGTCTATCCAATGGAGATGCGTTATGCAGGTCCAAGGGAAGCCTTGCTTCATGGTGTTTTTAGACAAAACTATGGTTGTAGCCATCTTTTAATTGGAAGGGATCATGCAGGCGTGGGGGATTATTACGGACCATATGACGCTCAACGCATCTTTGATGAAGTCCCTCAGGAAGGACTCTTGATTAGTCCACTTAAGATTAATTTGACTTTTTATTGCACTAAATGTGATGGCATGGCCTCCACAAAGACCTGCCCTCATGATGTAAGTTTCAGGGTAAACCTTAGTGGAACAATGCTGAGAAAGATGTTATCCGAGGATCAAGTAATTCCTGATCACTTCAGCAGACCTGAGGTGCTGGAGGTGCTAAAAGAGTATTATGCGACATTAGATGAAAAGGTTGAAATCAAGCTCCACAAGCATGTGTTTGGGGAGAAGTAAACGAAAGGAGGTGGGTTAGTTTTTCTAAAAACTGATAGCTGACAGCTGAATGCTGATAGCTTACACATTATACAAGGAGGTTTCGTATGCCAAGTTTTGTGATTGCAGAAAAATGTGATGGCTGCAAGGGACAGGATAAGACTGCATGTCAGTACATTTGTCCAAATGATTTGATGAGATTGAACGAGGAAAAGACCAAGGGATTTAATCAGGAGCCTGATCAGTGCTGGGAGTGTTATTCATGTGCCAAGATATGTCCCCAACAGGCAGTAGAGATTAGAGCCTATGCAGACATTGTTCCTATGGGTGGAAAGGTTCTTCCAATGAGAGGAACAGATTCTATTATGTGGACAATACAGTTCAGAGATGGCAATATCAAGAGGTTTAAGTTCCCTATCCGTACCACAGCTGAAGGCTCTATCAAGCCTTATGAAGGGAAGCCACAACCAACAGCGGCTGACCTTAAAACGAACAATCTTTTTACCGAAATAGGGAAAACACTTGCTGTAATGGCAAAGTAAAAAATTATTAGAAGGAGGAAACAAATGTCTGTTGCAACTCAAGAGACTTCTCACTTTTGTAAAGATCCGCAAATTGTTCAGATAGATACGGATCTTTTGATTATTGGCGGCGGTATGGCTGCTTGTGGTGCCGCATATGAGGCAAAGAAATGGGCTCCAGAGAGTATGAAAATTACCCTGGTAGATAAAGCGGCTATGGAAAGAAGCGGTGCTGTGGCACAAGGACTTTCAGCCATTAATACCTATCTTGGGGAAAATACACCTGAGGATTATGTTCGCATGGTTTCAAACGATTTAATGGGTATTGTCCGTGATGACCTTATCTATGATGTTGGTAGACATGTGGATGATAGTGTTCATAGATTTGAAGAATGGGGATTGCCTGTATGGAAACAACATGGAGATGAAGATAAAACTCTGGAAGAGGGCGGCAAACCGGTCAGAAGCGGAAAATGGCAGGTAATGATCAATGGTGAATCCTATAAAACCATTGTGGCTGAGGCTGCTAAGGCTTCCATTGGTATGGATAATATTTATGAAAGGGTTTTTATTGTTAGATTGTTGCTGGATGAAAAGCAAGACAACAAGGTGTCTGGTGCAGTTGGATTCAGCGTTCGAGAAAACAAGATATACATTTTCCGTGCCAAGTCTGTTATGATGGCTTGCGGTGGTGCGGTCAATATCTTCAAACCAAGACAGTCAACTGGTGAGGGTATGGGTAGAGCATGGTATCCTATCTGGAATGCTGGTTCGACATACACTATGGCTGCTCAGGTAGGGGCTGAACTTACCATGATGGAAAACCGCTTTGTGCCAGCGAGGTTTAAGGATGGGGCTGGACCTGTTGGTGCATGGTTCTTGCTCTTTAAGGCAAAGGCAATCAATGCCCTGGGTGAGGATTACTGTGTTAAGAATGCAGCCATGCTTCAAAGTTATCTGCCTTATGGTAATTCTAAGGTTACACCAACATGCTTGAGAAACCATCAGATGCTTAAAGAGATTCGAGAGGGAAGGGGTCCTATTTACATGGATACACCAACTGCCATGAAAAATCTCTTTGAATCTTATGGCAATGATAAGAAGAAGTGCAAAGAGCTTGAGTCAGAGGCATGGGAAGACTTCCTTGATATGTGCTGTGGTCAGGCAGGTTTCTGGGCTGGAATGAATATTACCCCTGAAACAAAGGGGTCAGAGCTTATGCCAACCGAGCCATATCTTTTGGGTTCTCATTCAGGCTGTTGTGGTCTCTGGGTCAGTGGGCCAGAGGATCTTTCCCCTGCAGAATGGAGTTGGGGTTATAACCGAATGACAACTGTCAATGGTCTGTTTACTGCTGGTGACGGTGTGGGTGCATCAGGTCATAAGTTCTCATCAGGTTCATTTACTGAGGGAAGAATTGCAGGCAAAGAAGCAGTCAGATTTATTATGGACAATAACATTGCTCCCACAATTACTGCTGATCCAAGGGTGTTGGCTGATGAGATATATAAGCCATTCCATAACTATGAAACTCATAAGGGGTACTCTGTTGATCCTGAGATTAATCCAAACTACATCAAGCCAAGGATGTTGCTGTTCAGGCTCAATAAAATTATGGATGAATACGGCGGCGGTTGTGGAACAAATTATATTACTAGTAATATGATGATAAACAAGGCAATGGAACTTCTTGACATGCTTAAGGAAGACTCTGCAAATATGGCGGCCAAGGATCTCCATGAGTTGATGAGATGCTGGGAAAATTACCATCGTATCTGGACAGCAGAGGCACATTTGCGACATATCGCATTCCGAGAGGAATCAAGGTATCCTGGTTTCTACTACAGGTCTGACTTTGATCTGATTGATGATACTAATTGGAAGTGCTTTGTCAATTCCAAGATGGATCCAAAGACAGGTCAGTGGTCAGCCTTCAAGAAGGCACATAAGGATTTGGTGTCTAAGTAAGGATTTTCGTGCAGGGGCGAGAGGTTATCTCTTGCCCCTGCCTAATTTTGGAGTGTACAGGCTTGCCTTTGCTTTTATACTCAAGTGGGGCATAAATTGCGTTTTTCGCTGGTCTTAATCAACGATAGCTGTGTTGTTCAGGTTCGCAATAGTACACTATTGCGAACCTTGCGCGCCTTGCTCTCCTTGATTAATTCTCACCGAAAAAATCGCAATTTATGCCCCACTTGAGTATAATTTGTACTCCTGACAATCCAGTGGCACTCCAAAATTAGACGACCTGTGCAATCGGAAT
>MNYI01000186.1 GCA_001873945.1 Candidatus Desantisbacteria bacterium CG2_30_40_21 | reverse complement strand
GAGAAGATTTATATGGTAATATTTAGTAACTACTCAGATAAAGTAATTTGCCACAGAGACACAAAGAAACAAGGGTGCACAATAACTATTATAGCTACATTGGACGGAAAAGAAAACAACGAAATACGCGAAAGGCACGAAAAGCAAGGGAAATAAAGACAGAATTTTTTCGTGTTTTTTGTGTTTTTCGTTGTTATCTCTTGATAGCTGAGTAGTTACAATATTTCAATAATACTTCGTGAACTTGGAAGCCATTTCTTATAACGAATACCCCTCACAATTATCAGAAGAATAACCATTATCGTTCCACATAAAATTCCCCATCCAGATTCATTCATTGTTTTTATCACATCCTTTCTCACTCCTTGGCTTGCTTTTAATGAGTGAATTCCTTATCCAATTTCATTCATTGTTCTTATTCCTCCTTTATTATCCTTCATTTTTTTGATTTCATCATTTCTGGCAGCTCCTACTATTGCTCCTAATAGTCCGCCAATTATTGCTCCAACATGAGTAAACAATGCCCCTCCTAATAGTGCTCCACCAACAGATGTTATCACTATTCTATCAATATTATCCCTATGTGATTCAGAGTATCCTTGCTGACTATTAACTATTCCATTCATCTCTTTCACCTCATTTATCTTTTTGTCCCATCCATCTCATTCAAAACAATTTCACTGCCGTATCCCTCTCCACCCCTTGTGCCTCAACTCTAATCCCCATCCCGGCTATCTGTTTCAACAACTCCAATTCCTCAGGAGAGACATACACAGCATTATTCACCACATGTGTTCTGGAACTATTACAAGACATAACCCCAAGATTAAGCCTATCCACCTTGACTCCATTCTGTACTACCAGAAGGGCATCCTCAACATTCCTAACAAGGATAATGGTTCGTCTTGTATTTTGTGCCTGATCCCTTATCATATCAGGTATCTCTTTTGTATTATAAAAATAAACAGTAATACCATCTGGTACACTAATGAGTTGAAGTTGTTTTGACATCTTATCTTTGGCTATTTCGTCGTTAATTACAACAATATGCTGATATTCTAATCCCTTCCACCCTTGAATTATCTGTCCATGAATACACCTGTCATCAATACGGAATAAAACGATATTCATGATTTTTGCCCTTTATTGTTCTATCTTCTCTCGCAGATTAACAATGCTTTTGATCCCTGCCTTTTGCACATTGGCAACAATATCATCAAACGACCCTTCATTCCGATGATTAACAAGGTTTATTATCATGGGCAAGTTAACACCGGTTAAGATGGCTATCTTTTCATCCTTCAGAAACATACCTGAAATATTACAACAATTTCCACCCATAAGATCTGTAAAAATTACTACCCCATCACCTTGATTTACCTGTGATATGATTTGTTCAATCTTCAGGGTACGCTCTTCGCAAGACTCATGGCATAGAAAAGGGATTGCCACGATATTTTGACATTCTCCTATCACCATCTCTGCGGTCTTGATCAGTTCTACACACATATTGCCATGCGTAACCACAATAATTCCAATCATCTTAATCTTAACCTCTCTGCAATTATTGTAAATAGAAGCGCCATGCTACATGGCGCCTCTACTTCCTTCAGCCCTTGCCCTATGTCCCTTCCTGCCATGAAACAAGATACCTTTCCTGTTCCTGCGTCAGGGTATCTATCTTTATCCCCATTGAATCTAACTTTAATCTGGCTATTTCCATATCCATATGTTCAGGAATAGTATAAACATTTTTCTGTAAATTTTTACATTCCTTAATCATATATTCAGCAGACAAAGCCTGATTGGCAAAGCTCATATCCATTACAGCAGCGGGATGCCCTTCAGCAGCAGCCAGATTAACTAATCTTCCCTCTCCGAGAAGATATATCCTGCGACCACCATTACTTAAGGTATATTCTTCCATAAACTCCCGTATCTGTCGTTTAGAAGCAGCCATAACCTCTAAGGCATTAATATTTAACTCAGCATTAAAATGTCCTGAATTGGCAACAATTGCACCATCCATCATTACACCAAAATGCTCTGCATCAATAACATTTATATCACCGGTTACTGTCACAAAGATATGCCCAACCGATGCTGCATCAAGAATAGGCATAACATCAAACCCATCCATTGTTGCTTCAAGGGCACAAAGTGGATTTATTTCAGTTACAATAACCCTTGCCCCCATCCCTTTAGCCCGCATGGCAAGTCCCTTACCGCACCAGCCGTATCCACAGACAACAAAATTTTTACCAGCAATAAGAATATTGGTTGCCCGCAGGATACCATCCAGAGTACTCTGACCAGTGCCATAGCGATTGTCAAAAAAGTGTTTTGTCATAGCATCATTTACGGCAATAATGGGGTATTTCAAAACACCTTCCTTCGCCATAGCCTTTAACCGAATCACCCCGGTGGTGGTCTCCTCTGTGCCACCAATAATACCCTCCAATAATTCCTGCCTTGTCTTATGAATAGCAGACACCATGTCTGCCCCATCATCCATAGTCATATGCGGTTTAAGGTCAAGGACTCTATTCAAGTGGTTATAGTATGTTTCATTATCCTCACCCTTAATAGCAAAGGTAGGAATATTAAAATGAGTAACCAGACTTGCAGCCACATCATCCTGCGTAGAGAGTGGATTAGAGGCACAAATCATGACCTCTGCCCCACCACCAGCCAATGTATCCATCAGATTAGCTGTCTCTGAGGTTACATGCAAACAGGCAGCCAACCGCATCCCCTTTAATGGTTTTTCCTTCAGAAATCTTTCCTTTATTAATTTTAGAACAGGCATTTCTTTACCTGCCCATTCAATTCTCAGCCTTCCCTTTTCAGCCAGGCTTAAATCCTTGACATCAAAATCCATACTGCCTCCTTTTTGAATTCACCACGGAGACACGGAGATACGAAGAAAAATAAATAACTGTAATCCTGATTTTTCCAATTCTTCGTGTCTTCGTGCCTCCGTGGTGAATTTCTTATTCTTACTACTTACATCCCTTCAACAACTCAGCCTTATCCGTTTTTTCCCATGAAAAACTATCTTCTTCCCTGCCAAAATGCCCATAAGCTGCAGTTAGTTTATAGATTGGTCTTTTGAGTTGCAATGTTCTGATAATCCCCTTTGGTGTCATATCAAAGTGTTCCCGAACAAATTTCTCTATTTTTTCATCTGGTATTTTACCTGTGCCATGGGTATCTACCATAATAGATACAGGCTCTGCAACGCCAATAGCATAAGAAAGCTGTATCTCACACTCTTTTGCCAACCCAGCAGCAACAATATTCTTAGCCACATACCGTGCCATATAAGCAGCAGAACGGTCTACCTTTGATGGATCCTTACCCGAAAAACATCCACCGCCATGCCTTCCCCAACCACCATAGGTATCAACTATAATCTTTCTGCCGGTAAGCCCTGTATCTCCCTGAGGACCACCGATAACAAACCTTCCAGTAGGATTAATAAAATACTTTGTATTCTTCAATAATTCTGGAGAGATAATATATTTAATCACCTCTTCAATGATCCCTTCCCGAATGGTTTCCAAGGTTACATCCTCATCATGCTGGGTAGAGATAACAACCGTATCTACTCTGACCGGCTTGCCATCAACATATTCTACTGTTACCTGAGATTTCCCATCCGGTCTTACCCATGGCAACAACCTTTCTCTTCTGACATAAGAAAGCCGCCGAGCCAATTTATGAGCCAACATAATGGGTAATGGCATTAATTCTGGGGTTTCATCTGTAGCATAGCCAAACATCATCCCCTGATCACCAGCCCCTTCCTTATCTACCCCAAGAGCAATATCCGGGGATTGCTCATTAATAGAGGCAATCACCGAACAATCCACAAAATCAAATCCAAAGGCAGGATTATTATAGCCAGCATCCCTGATAGCATTTCTTGCAACCTTCTGCACATCAATATAGCAGCCAGTAGTTATTTCACCAGCTACAAACACCAGCCCCATAGCAACAAGCGTTTCACAAGCAACCCTTCCCTCAGGGTCATTTGCCAGAATGGCATCCAGAACAGCATCTGATATCTGATCAGCCAATTTATCTGGATGCCCCTCTGTTACTGATTCAGATGTAAACAAAAAATTCTTTCCCATCTCTTACAACTTCCTCCTTTTATTAAATGATGATTATTTGACAATCATATTATATTATAGCTCAATTTCAGGGGTATGTCAAGATAAATTTCTTAAATAACCATGGCAAACCGCAATTCTCATTATGAAAAAGTATAGGAAAGGATAGTGTGGAGATAAGTATGAATTTACGACAAATGACAGGTAAGAATGCTTGTCCTACCAACTATTTTGTTGATAATCTCCATATCTCCTTCATCACCTTATCCCCTCTGGACATAAATTTTGCCAAAATGAGAATTGCTGCATGGCAAACCGCACCCTG
>MNYI01000096.1:4884-6268 GCA_001873945.1 Candidatus Desantisbacteria bacterium CG2_30_40_21 | reverse complement strand
TGAATATGAATAAGTTTTTGGAAGGGGACAGGCATTGTCCCTGTGCCGGTTACTATCAGATTATATTCCCCGCTGACTAATTGCGAGGGAATATCCACACCTACCTCTATTGATTTGCCCGCCTTTATCACTATGTTCTTATTTTCTTCCTTGCAAACCCTGAAACTACTATCAACAAGCTTGACCCCACAATCATAACCCGCATCCACCCCACCATCATTTACTATCCTAAAACTAATATACTCAGAGGTAGTATAGCTTGTCTTTGGCATATCAAAGTTTAGTTTTGCCAGTGGGATATAAAAATTGAATTGCTTTACTATCGTAGATCTACCAAGTTGTAAGCTAACAGTACCAAAGTGCCAGCCGGCGGTTAATGTGGAAGGGATAAAACTGTTAAAAGAGAATTCCTCTTTTTGATTTGGTAAGACACAAATGTTACTTACAGTGCTAAAGTTTGAATCATCAATCGTAGTAATTACATTCAAGTCCTCCTTAAACCTACCTGGATTGATTATATTCACTATGCCTGTAAGGTTTTCTCGTATCCTATAAGATGGTTTATTAAGATCAACCTTAACTATAGCTATGCACAGAAGCTCTACCTTACCAGATAATTCCTTTCCATTATAACTCAAGGTATAATTTAAGGTGTATGTCCCAAATCCAATCATCGGGATTGGGATATCAAAGCGTTGAGTGATAGAGTCAGCCATCGGAATAGTGGTGAGGGTATGGCTACCATGCCAGATGAGATTGTTTTCTGGGTCTTGAAAAGAAACTGTAAGGGTAGCTCCATCAACATCAGCAAAGCCGACATTACTGATATTAAAACTACTGGTATTGGTTGCATTGGGAATAATGGCTGGTATTTCTGTGCTTATAGCAAGCAATTTATGTGTTACCTCAAATGAACCTGAGGCTAACCCTATCCGTTTTTCACCCCTATTAGCCTCTGCTCGAAGTATATATATTCCTTCAATTGCATTTGTAGGTAAAGTAAAATTGTAGGATAAACTTGCAGAACCGTTAGCAGTAATGGTTAACGAAGTCATTGTAGCAAAAATAACCGCATTATCAGGATTGAATATCTTGAAATTTGCAGAAAACTCATGATTGATTTTCTCTTTGTTAGTAAAATTAATATTGATCTGCTTACCATTATTAGTATATGGTTTCGTATCTGTCTCTATTTTTATATCTACAGAGGGGGTGATTACTATTCCACCCACAGAATGTTCACCTAAATGTCTTCCTCCTTCATAGAATCTAACCCATAGTCTCCATACATTGCCATACCTCCCATAAACATTTCTCTTGGTGCAGGGAATCATTATGGTTTTGCCAGTTGGTACTATGAATGTACCCAATGGACTGGGAGAAT
>MNYI01000096.1:0-4874 GCA_001873945.1 Candidatus Desantisbacteria bacterium CG2_30_40_21 | reverse complement strand
CCCAATGGACTGGGAGAATCATGGGTCCAGTCCCAGTCTATAGTAATATTCTTATCCTGAACACCATTGTTAGTAATATGTATGGGAAAGGTAATATCACTTTCTGCCACAAGTATCTCATCAGGGGTTGTTACAGAAAATGACAGGTCTGGAAGTGGTTGAGCATTGACATACTGCTCAGAGATAGCAAATTGACTACCTGCTGTATCGAATTGAATTATATTCCCCTGCCCATCTTGTAATTGGTAATCTATCTCATATATTCCCAATTTGCTCAGGGATGAGAGGGAAGGAATAATGGATGAGTCAAGTGTTAATTCCCTACTCTGACCTTGACTAAGTGGTGGTGTAATGTCCAATGTATATGGTGGCAGTGGCTTTTTGTCCGGGTCAATTACCTTAATCCCTACCTTTTTGGCAATTGCGGATTGCGAATTGTGGATTGTGGATTGGACACTTATCGTCCCATTGGGTTTAGTTTCTGGTATTTCCTCTAATGTTGTCTGTTTTGCCCAGGTGATTAAATCACGCACTAATGCCGCCTCATCATTACTCC
Source organism: Candidatus Desantisbacteria bacterium CG2_30_40_21 (assembly GCA_001873945.1). GTDB lineage: Bacteria > UBA9089 > CG2-30-40-21 > CG2-30-40-21 > CG2-30-40-21 > CG2-30-40-21. Next base: position 4,318 of record MNYI01000096.1, on the reverse strand, counting down.
ACTGATTATGCCCATAACCCCAGTCTGGATATAGCCCTGCCGCTACTACAAAACCCTTACCATACGGATACATTACTAATGCCGGCATCTGATTCTTTACCCGCCGCAATATCACCTTTGCATCTCCCCATTGTGTAAAATATCCGTCTGCATTACAATCTAAATTAGCCGAATCCTGACCTGCCATGATTGGATGGTATTCATCAATATATGCCGCATTAGTCCAGCAGCTCTGGTCTTCATTTGCTCCATAGCCGGTCAATGTCCCGGGCAAAAACCCAAATTCTTGTCCATACTTCTGTGTCCAACAAACCACCACCCCACCATCCTCAACATACTTCCTTAATTTCCACTTTAGAATCTCCGAAGAATCTACCCCGCTTAATCCATAACTTGGAATAACCAACACCTTAAAATCTTGGAGCTTGCGGAAAGGGGGCGTAGATTGTGCAGATTTCCGTTGATTTGCATTATTAATAATCTGTGAAATCTGCGGACTTCTCTGGTTTCCATCTTCTATTCCAATTGGCAATGGCTCAAAATTACTATCCACAAACCACACCGGCTCCTTAAACCTACCCAACAGATGTGCCACTCCATCTACGAATCCATTCAAATACACCCCTACCTCTGCCTCTGAATCTATCTTGGCTGGTGTAGGATAATTTGGGTCCGAAATATCGTAACTCTCATCAGGATGGTCGGTAACTACATTTTGTCCAGAAGCATACTGAATGGCAGATAGTTTTACGCCAGGTATACTTACTATTATCTGATGGATTAAATTATCATCAGGTTTTAATTCTGCACCTGAAGTAATAACAAAAGAAGTTTGTCCACTGCTATTTGCAGGTAATTCCAATGTCTTGGCTGGATATTTAGTCACAAAAAGGCAGCCTGATGTTTTGACAACTCTCATCTCTATATTAGCCGTAAAAGATTTATTCTTTGCCTTATTGGTAATAGTTATGACATGGGTATGTGATTCGTTAGATCCTGTAAAATTCCGCCATGCAGGTTTAATATTAACAAAAATTGGTGGGGCTATTTCAAAATTCCAACGATAAGGTGAAGTTTTCAAATCATGTCCTTTTTCATTAGCATTATCTTTGGCTACAATAGAACACGCATATTCGCCATAGTCTAAGTTATTAATTGCTGATGCTTGCTTAAAACTCCCTTGTGGGGTATCAAGTCTTATGGTTGATGGGTCAATATCAGAGGCATAACCCCATACTGGTGGATCATAAAGGTCGGCAGAAATGTTAGCCCTATATGGCACCTCTTCAGCGATGATTACTTCACCATTCTTGGGGGTGGTAAATTTTACCTCTGGCTTCTCAGTATCGATGAGGAAGGTTTTTCCATCGGTTATTTCTATCTCTACCATTATTCGGCAATTACTTTCTTCTTCACAATTTTTAGGGATCTCAATAAAATAATTACAATAGGTAAACATGGCCAGATTATCTTTATCCTTAGGGATATTCAAACTACCCTTCCAGATACTTCCCTCTCCAGATAGCTGAATATTAAACAGCGTCTGGTCATAAAAACGCCCACCGAGTCTTGGTGCTTTTGGTATTGGCTGCGAGGTAGTTACAGTTACTTGAATCTTTCCCTCCATGACCGGAGATTCCGGGCTGATACTGATATTGGCTGTTATTAATCCTGCATCCTTTAATAATTCACGAATAGACTGCTCTTTGAAATACGGACTGCTGTACATGTCCACATGAGGCACAGGCAGTAACTTCTCATTAGCAAATTCACTTCTAAGCTTTGTGGTTAAGAGATCCTGATGTTTCTCTATCCCTCGTGCAGAATTAGCAGATACTACTCCATCACCACCAAGTATCCCATCCTCAGCCAGATTGGTATACTTTACAGATGGGTTTAAGTTGTTTTGCCAGAAATAATTCATGAAATCGCTGCCCTGCGACCGCTGTTGCTCCATGGCTGGAAGATAAGGGTCAGGGGTCTTCATTAATTCCTGAAATTTTCTAGCTATCCAAGGATGTTCATATCCAAAATTAATCCTAAAACTCCCCTTATTCGGTGTCCCCATCATGATGATTTGATTGATGTCATTGGCGTAGCGGGGGATGTTGGTGATGGTCTTCTTTCTTGGTTTTTTATAAGCATCAATATATGTATATTCCATTGTAGACTTATACTGATTACCATACATCATAGTATAAAGCTCTGCCACTAATCCACCCCTTGAATGAGTTACAATATCAACCTTAGTTATATCAGAATCTTTTATTGTATCACCTTTACCCCATTCTGGATGGTCACAAGTTTTCCATTTCCCATCAGTACCCGGATTATATAAAATTTTATGAATACTATCAGATAGCTGTTTCACATCTTCTTGTATAAATCCCTGTCCATTCTCTGGAAAATCACCACCCAAATCAGCTAATGTATGCACCTGATATCCAGCCCTCTCCAGGGTTGTCTTGAGACACCCTGAAACCATATTTGCCGAAACATCATTAGTCCCGGGGAAGATAAGCACAGGCTTCTTCGCAAATGCAGGACTTAACCAAAATAAACTAAGAACTAAACCTAATACTATTTTTTTAATCATTGGTATTCACCTCCAAAAAACTTAGATTAAAACTCAAACTCACTATCTGGAATACCTGTATTAATTTGAATATTACTCAGAGTATATTCTTCTTTTGTTTCATCAGGTGCAAACATAGGTACAGGAAATTTAGTCAAAGTAAGTTTTGTTGATATCCAAGCATTACTAATTAATGTAAAATTCTGACTTTCTCTTCGGCAAGTTAGACGAAGTCCTGGAGGAACATCAGAATGAAACCCTGTAAAATCGCTAAAATCATCAATTTTAGTAATTACACCCTTATTATAATCAACAAAAACTTCTAATTTACCATTTGAGACAGGATAGTTATACTCATCCTCCGGATTGCTCCCCTTCGGCACCGCCTCAATCACCCAGACATCAGTTTCAGGATGAGCGATTACCCGACTATCAAACTTCGTAACTATCTCATCCAGCCGCCAATAGAAATCAAATCTATCCGGATCTAACAAGGTATACCATGGGAGTTTAGAGGGTTTGACAGGTGTATCTTTAGTAACCGTAAAAAGCATGCCTGTGCCTACTCGACTGTATTCAACATTACTTTTAATAACTATTGTTTTGGGTTTATAAGGTGGTATCCACTTGAGTTTATCAGGTGACTTAAAGAAAAACTTTTCATCCTGTGTAATCAAATCACCTATTATACCCAGAAACTTAGCAAATTCAGAATCCCATGTCTTTACATTATAATCCGCCTTCAAATCCTTAATCTTATGATAATTTTCTTCCACCTTATCGAGTAACTGTTGTACCGTAGGCGTGCCAGAATTAGCCTGAGACTTTAAGCTTGGAGCCTGAAGTTTAGGCTTTAGCCTTTCACTCTTAGCTTTAACCTCTGCCTTCTGACTTGATTTTTCTCCCATTGCCTGTAACATACTAACTCCACCAACTATCAACACAAAAACCACCAAACTAACTAACACTTTTTTTAGATTACCCATTTTACTTTACCTCCTGATTTTAAGTTTTGTTTCTTTAATTGTAACTACTCAGCTATTGTTATTTTGAGAGAGATTAGGGGTCAGACTGGTATGCAATATCAATCCATCATCACCTACCGCCCACCCATTATTTGCATCTACAAAATGAACAGAAAATAAGTCTGTAGTCGTCCCACTTTCCTGCACACTCCAGATACCTGCTAATACATTCCCTGTAAATAAAACTGTTATTATCAGTAATATCAAGAAACCTAACTTTTTCATTATTACCAACATCCTTCATTTTTTATGACTTTTTACCAACTTTGCAAAACTAAGGTGAACGGGTTTCTCATCTTTCCTTATCTTCTCGTATATTTCTTCCTTGCACCTCATTTAATCCATCCCTTGCTACCTCTCGATCATCAAAATGGGTAGTTTTATCCCCCACTATCTGATAATCCTCATGCCCCTTGCCGGCAATAAGAACAATATCACCTTTTCTGGCAGAACCAATGGCATGAAAGATAGCCTCCCTTCTATCAGGGATAATCTGATATTGACTATTCGTCTGTTTAATTCCTGCCTCTATTTCCCCAAGAATATCATCAGGTGCTTCTGTCCTCGGGTTATCATTAGTAAGAATCGTCTCATCACTTAATCCACCAGAAATATTTCCCATTTGAGGGCGTTTGCTCCTATCCCTATCGCCGCCACAGCCGAAAACTGTAATGATTTTTTTGGGAGACAATTGCCTACAGGTTTGAAGAACATTTTG
>MNYI01000141.1 GCA_001873945.1 Candidatus Desantisbacteria bacterium CG2_30_40_21 | reverse complement strand
GGCTATCGGGTAGGCACAATTAAACACCATAGCCATGATCTTGAGCTTGAGGATATTGACCGTGAGGGTAAGGATACTTACAAACATCAACTCTGCGGGGAAAATGCTGTGGTATTGTCTGCACCAAACAAACTGATGCTTTTTCGAGTGATAGAAGAATCCCAGCAGATTGACGATATCAGACATACATATCTGCACTCCTTAGACATTATCCTGACTGAGGGCTATAAACTTGAAGACAAGCCCAAGATTGAGGTATTTCGCCACCAAATTGGTGGAGATGAAGGCTTGTTGTGCAATCAAAAGGATAACAACCTCGTAGCTGTTGCAACTGACTATAATTTTGATTTGGGAATACCATGCTTTGGGCTGGATGCCTATAAGGATATAGCCGATTTTATAGAGCAAACCATTATCCAAATAGTACAACTGCCAAAGGTATCGTTAGTGGTTAATGGTAAGAATATCCCCCTTAATGGGTTTGTTTGTTCGTTTATGCAGAGGACAATCATGGGCATGTTACAATCCCTGCGGGGTGTGCCTGAAAATCCAAAAACGGTGGAGATAAGGATAGGGTAAATTATGGTGTTTGTGGACAGTCATCATCGTTGCGTTTCTTATCTCTCGTATAAGTTTATTTTTATTTGACAAACAAGCTTTTTCAGGGTATACTTCTAATGTTGATAAAAATAGTCAACATTAGAAAATTGGAGGTGAACAAAAATGAGAAGTATCAGATATGCTCTGGGAGGAAATCCACATAACTTAGATGATTGCTTAGATTTGTCTCTCAAGGAAGACCCAATAGAGGTTTGCCTGGATTTGATACAGTAGAAGCCATAAGTGAGGAATGGATTCTAAAAAGGCTGGGAATATATAACTGGAAATTTCCAAATGTAACCGTAAGGTATGAAGAGGTTTATGGTGGTTGCTTTTCCCATGAAACTGTAGAGCGGCAGAAATTAAGCATTGAGAATGCAAACTGCAGGATAGAGTGTATCCTTAAAAAGATACAAGTGTTAAGTATAGATATCCTGGGCAAAGAAAAGAGGTTTGATTATTCGGTGATTTACAAATAGCAGAAAAGGTGGTAAAAACATGGAAGGTATTAATCAGTGGCTTGTAGAATTAAATAAAAATAGCCCTGTATGGTTTGGTGTGGTCACAGTTTTGACCATGGCAATTGTTGGTGTCCTGATGGCAGCGATAGCAGAGGTTATCTTAAAAATCTTTGGTGTAAAGGGTGAAGTGGTAGAGCGTTTTCTTTCCCAACCGGGGAATTAGAGAGGTAATAAAAATGGAACTACCACTTTTAGGTCAAATATATCTACCAATCTCAGGCGTTGAGATAATGGGATGGAAACTTATACTCCTTGGCTTTACAGTTGGTGTTATAGGCGGTTTTTTTGGAATCGGAGGTGCTTTTATTGTTACGCCGGCACTTAATGTGTTTGGGTTCCCGATGGTTTATGCTATTGGAACAGACATGGCACAGATGGCAGGGAAATCTATCATCGCCACGGCAAAGCATAGTAAATTCGGGAATGTGGATATGAAACTCGGTCTAATAATGATTATAGGAACCGTTATAGGCATTGAGCTTGGTGCTACTGTTATCATGTGTCTTGAGAATGTTGGCAATGCAGATGTGGATGTGGTGGTGAGATATGTTTATATGGTGCTACTTTTCAGTCTCAGCGGTTACATGCTTTATGAGTATTTTAAGCTGACAAAAGAGGGTGCTGTAGAGAATAAGACCATATTTGATGTCGGCAAATCTGCACTTGCCCTTAAAATGCAGAGCATTAAACTGCCTCCAATGGTCAATCTTACTGTCTCAGGCTTTACCATATCAATCTGGGTAATCCTCTCTGTTGCCACAATCACAGGCTTTGTGGCAGGGTTTCTGGGTGTTGGAGGAGGCTTTTTAAGAGTACCTGCCCTTATATATGTCATAGGCTCTCCAACAAGAGTGGCTATAGGCACAGACCTGTTTGAGATTATGATTTCAGGGGCATACGGGGCATTTACCTATGGCATTAAAGGAAGGGTTGAGATTATTGCAGCAGTGATTATGCTCATTGGAGCATCGGTGGGAACACAATTTGGAACCCTTGCCACCCAATACCCAATAATGTTAAAGGCTTAAAAATTCGCCTTTATTTTGCCATTACCATGGCACTTGCAGGGGTTTCTGTGGTACTAAAAACTATTGCAGGGATATATAAGAATATCTACTCTTCAGACCTTAATGCCTGGGTAAAAGTTCAACCACAGTTTCTTGAATGGGCACAGACAGAGGGTATTAAACTTACAACAAAGGTTCAGGTCAGAGACTGGATATTGATGAATAAAGAAGCAGTTAAAGGCTGGTTTGCCCAACAGTCAGATTTAATACAACAGACAAGGGTAATGGAAACAGCATGGACCAACTATTCAGGTTATCTTATGTTGGGTACAGCCTATGCATTAAGCGGATTGATTATTATCAGAATGTTGCAGGGTATTAATGCTGAGAGAAGGAGGTGTATTATGCCATAATTCACAGAATACAGGAGATGGTGAATTCCGATTGCACAGGTCGAAAAACTTGAACATTGATATTGTAATAGGAGGTAAAGAAGATGAGTTTATTAGAGAACAAGGATAATGTAAAAGAATTGGTAGATGGGCTGAATTTTAAGGAGAAGGTTGATAGATCTATGACGCTCATAAGAGAGGCTTATGAGAAATATGGAGATGGTTTGGTGGTGGCTAACAGCCTTGGAAAGGATTCTGGGGTAGTCTGGGATCTTGCCAAAAAGGCAGACCCTAAAATATGCAGAAGGTTACAGGTCTTTAGGCTGCGCGACTTGCACGAAGATCAGTCATGGCGAAGATGAACGCGCCGGCCGCTGGATTGGCACTAGTAAATGCGGCGGAGAATGCGGAATTCACACAAAACCTTTGAAAGGAACTGAATCTTGTGTTTGCCCTGAGTATGACAGGAAACAGTAGATGAAGTTGGGACATTGATCGTCCCGCTGCAGGTAGTGGCGAGTTTGAAACCTCGCCACTACCTCAATTGTATCAGCTGCTTAATTTCTAATCGCACGAGGTCAAAAAATGCTTGGCAGGATTTGAATAATGTGATATTATGGAATAAAGATGATGAAAATGGGGCGAATAACAGAATCGTGGCGGGTACAGTATTTATTATTCTCATGGGGACATGGGGACAGCACCTTATTTTTAGAAGAAAAAATAGGGTGCTGTCCCCATTTTCCCAGATGGAAGGAAAATTAAGATGAGAAGACAAAATAAACCTATAATTGTGTTAATCTTCTTACTGTTTATAAGTTTTACCTTCATAAATATATTTTCTCGCTGTACCTGTGTGTTAGTTCAACCTGTAAAGGGTTCTCATCCCTGCTGTCAAGCAGAAGGTAAGGATTGTTGTAAAACTCAGGAGTGTACTCATACACCCTATAATTTAGCCATCAATAAACAGGAAATACTTAATAACTCCTGTCACAAAAAGATTTCTCATCCCTGCCTTTTTTCTGTAAGCACATCTTCCATATCCACCTTAGTAAATAGTCCCTTCCGAATGGACAGTACCCACGATTTATCCACGCATGTTAAGCTATACCAGCTTTATTGTGCCTATCTGTGTTGATTTTTTCTTCACAAGCCGTTAATATTCGTTACAAAATAATTGTTATATACCTTACCCCTGCTATGTCTTATGTTGTGTGATTTGCTGCTTAAAGGAGGTGATGACGAATGAAAGGTAAAATCCATTGGTTGGTGGTGTTTCTTTTGGTAGCAGGTTTCTTTATTTCCTGCGCGCCTAAAAAAAAAGAGTGCGAACACACACATGGTATGCAAATGGAGACGGAACAGCCGGCACAACAGGAAGTACAATACACCTGTCCGATGCACGCTGAAGTAGTCTCGGACAAGCCCGAAAAGTGTCCGAAATGCGGCATGAATCTGGAGAAAAAGAAATAAGGAGGTGAAAAATGAGCAAGAAAAGGATGATTGTTTGGATTGGTGCGTTAGGGATTACTACCCTATTAGTTTCTCAAGTTTATGCTGGGGGATTATGTGGGATGTCGGATATGAGCGGTGGTTCCTGCAAAGCACAACATGAGTACAAGCAGGTAACCATAGAAAAGGTAAAATGTGCCTACGATGGTATGGAGATGGATAAGCAAAAAATGAAGGCACACATGAAGTATAAGGGACAAACCCTTTATTTCTGCACCAGGGAGGAGAGGAAGGAGTTTAAGAAGGATCCAGAAGGTTATCTGTCAGGTAAAAAGAAGGGCGAATGCAAAGAGACTACCGGGCAACAAGTTCAATATACCTGTTCTATGCACCCGGAGGTGATTTCGGATAAGCCGGGTAAATGTCCAAAATGCGGCATGAATCTGGAGAAGAAGAAATAGGCAAGGTGTGAAGCACTATAACCCAAGTTGCCACCTATGTTCGTTTGTTCGTTATTCACTCGTAGGGACATCCCCTTGTGGGTATCCGTGTTTTACTTTGCGACAATTCGCCTGAGTTTTGCGGACAGGGACAAGCCCCCTGCTTTCGCAGAGGCAGGCTCTTTCCCTACGATAATAACAAACTATAGACATGGATGTCAATAGGTAGTAACTTGGGTTACTATATAGTAAACAACATGGTAAAGGGTGTCATTGATGAAAAAAACAAAGATGAGAAAGATCTGCTGGCTAATAGTAATTATAATCATTGCCTCATTAAAGGATGTATCCGCTACTGATTTAGCTGGATTGATAGATTTAAGCAAGCAACATCCTGAAATCCTGAAGGTCAGGGAAAGATTAACCGCACAAAAGGCAAAGATTGAAAAAGTGCAAGTCATTCCTGACCCAATGATTGGAGTTGGACTTGGAAAAACCGAAGGGATGACTGAAGGCTCACTTATGTTCCAACAGGCATTCCCCTACCCCGGTAAATTATCCTTGATGGGTGAGAAGGAAAAACGGCAATTAAAGATGCTTGAGACAGAATTATCTGCTATCACCCTTGAAAAGATTGCTCAGACAAAAAAGGACTACTACGAACTGTTTTGGGTGAATAAGTCAATTGAAATAACCAACCGAACCAAGGAACACCTGAAGCATATTGAGGGAATAGCCAATGCTATGTATGCCACTGGGATGATACCGCAAACGGATATCTTGCGAATCCAGACAGAAATATCCATGCAAACGGAAAGACTCATTATGTTGGAAGCAAAAAAGGAACAGGCGTCCTATCATCTCCTGTGGTTTTCCACAGGCATTTCTCCTGAAAAGGATACGATACCCATTGATATGCCTGCTGAATTAACCCTGTTAGAATCAAGAGAATATGCTGAGTTGCAACGAATTGCCCTTGAGAATTCACCGATGCTGAAGATGGTTGAATACCAGACACAGATGGGTGAAAAAGAGGTTGAGCTGGCAAAAAAGGAGTTTAAGCCCGACTTCGTCTCGCAGGCTGAATTGATGATCTCCGGTAACTGGAGTGTCCGACTTGGAATAATGTACCCGTTGTATAAAGACAAAAAACAGAAAAACGCCCTGTTAGAGATAGAGGCAAATCTATCCGCTACCAAAAAAGAATACGAGCAGAAGAAATTGGAGCTATTGCTTATGCTCAAAGAAAGTCATTTGATGGCAAAATCTACCCTGACAAACCTGAACCTGTACAAAACAGCCATTATCCCCCAGTTAAACCTGACCTATACCTCTGCCCTGTCTAACTATAAAACCGGCAAGATTGATTTTTTGATGATGTTTGACACCATAATGAGATTGCAGGAAGGAGAGTTGAGGTATTATGAGTTGCTGACAGAATATGGAAAGGCTATGGCTGAGATTGAAAGATTAACAGGGGGTGGATTATGAAAAGGAAAATATTAGCATTGGGGGTAATCCTGCTTATCATCTCTGGTGTTTTTGTCCTGACGCAAAGGTATCAGCGTAACGCTACTCATCAACAGAAGACTGCGATCAAGCAAATATATTCCTGCCCCATGCACCCTGACTATACCTCTGATAGATCAGGTCAATGCCCGATTTGCGGTATGACATTGGTGCTAAAAAAAGCCAGTGAGATAAAGGGAGAGAAGACGGAAAAGGGTGTGATCTTTATTTCCCCTGAAAAACAACAATTGATTGGGGTCAAGACAGCTAATGTAGGATTTGTTAGCTTGCAAAAACTCATTGCGGCAAAAGGGTTGGTGGATTATGATGAACGGCGGATATTTAGCATTAATACCAAGTTTGAGGGCTGGATAGAAAAGCTGTTCGTCAACTATACCGGTAAATTGGTGAAAAAGGGCGAGCCATTGTTTACTATCTATTCACCTGAACTTGTCTCGGCTCAGGAGGAATATCTGCTTTCGCTGAAAAATAGAGAGATTGGCAAGAACAGCCAATTTGAGGAGATAAAGGTAAGTAGCCAGTCTATGGTTGAGGCGACGGAAAGAAGGCTTAAATTGTGGGATATTACGGATGAACAGATAAAGCAATTAGAGGAAAAAGGCGAGATGACAAAGACATTAATCGTCCATTCACAGAACGAAGGCTTTGTTATAGAAAAGATGGTGGTAGAAGGGATGAAGATTATGCCCGGGGAGAGCTTGTATAAGATTGCTGATTTATCCTCTGTCTGGATAATTGCGGATATCTATGAGCAGGATATCCCATTGGTTAAAATAGGGCAGGTGGCTGAAATATCGTTATTGTCCGGCAAGGTGTTGCGTGGTAGGATAACCTATATCTACCCTTATCTTGAGGGTGAACTGCGAACAGTTAAGGTCAGGATTGAAGTGGCTAACCCGGGGTATGTCTTAAAGCCGAATTCGTATGTGAATGTGGGGATAAAGGTTGAGCTGGGTAGAAGGCTGGCAGTAGTAGATTCAGCCGTGATTGACACCGGGGAGCGACAACTAGTAATATTAGCCAGAGAGGATGGGCATTTTAAGCCGGTTGATGTCAAACTCGGTGTAAAGGTTGAAGGATTTTGCGAGGTTTTGGAAGGGATAAAGGAAGGGGATGAGGTAGTAACCAATGCCAATTTCCTGATTGACTCAGAAAGCAGAATGAAGGAGGCGCTCTCTGGGATGACTGGGGAAAGCTCTAAAGGAGAACATCACCATTGATAGAAAAGATAATCGAGTATTCCGCAAAAAATAAATTTATTGTCCTGACTATGGTTATCTGCGCCACGCTTTTGGGTTGGTGGTGTATGCAGAATGTGCCTTTGGATGCTATCCCTGACCTGACCGATACCCAGGTTATTATCCAGTCCACATGGGATAGAAGCCCGGATATTATTGAAGACCAGATTACCTATCCTGTCATCACCTCCCTGCTTGGTGCACCAAAGGTAAAGGATATTCGTGGATTTTCTGACTTTGGCTATTCCTTTGTTTATGTGATATTTGAAGAGGGAACGGACATCTACTGGGCAAGGTCGCGAGTGTTGGAGTATTTAAGCAAGATACAGTCAAGCCTTCCTCAAGGTGTCCAGACTAAACTTGGACCTGATGCCACAGGGCTTGGTTGGGTCTATCAGTATGCCCTAGTGGATAAATCTGGCAAGCATTCCATAGAAGAGATACGCAGTTATCAGGACTGGTTTTTGCGATATTACCTACAGGCAACAGAGGGTGTTTCTGAGGTTGCCACCATCGGTGGATTTCAGAAACAGTATCAGGTAAATATTGACCCAAATCTCTTGGCAGGGTATGGGATCTCTGTCAATGATGTTACCGCTGCTATTCGCTTAAGCAATCAGGATGCCGGCGGCAGGCTTCTTGAATTCTCCGGCAGGGAGTATATGATAAGGGGACGGGGGTATGCTAAGTCAATCGCGGATATTAAAAATATTGTGGTGAAATCAAAGGGTGGTGTTCCCCTGCGGATTAAGGATATTGCCCGGGTCGAGTTTGGTCCGGAGATAAGAAGGGGTGTTGGTGATTTAGATGGTATTGGTGAGACCGTCTCCGGCATAATCGTGATGCGGCAGGGCGAAAATGCCCTCAAGGTTATCCAGCGGGTAAAGGATAAACTAAAGGAGCTCAAGCCAAGTTTGCCTGATGGCTTAGAGGTTGTTCCGGTTTATGACCGCTCAAAGCTTATTAAGGCATCAATTGATACCTTGAAAACCACCTTAAGGGATGAACTGCTCATCGTCAGCCTGATTATCCTTTTATTCCTATTACATATCCCTTCAGCCATTATCCCCATCCTCACCCTGCCTATAGCCACCATTATCTCTTTTATCCCTATGTATGGCTTAGGGATTACCTCAAATATCATGTCCCTTGGCGGAATTGCTATTGCCATTGGGGCTATGATTGATGCCGCCATTGTTGTCGTGGAGCAATCCCATAAGAAGTTAGAACGGTGGGATAAAGAGGGCAGAAAGGGTGATTACAAGGAGGTGATAATTTCTGCCATAAAAGAGGTAGGTAGGCCAGCATTCTACTCACTTTTAGTCATTGGCATCTCATTCATTCCCATCTTTGCCTTGCAGGCACAAGAAGGAAGATTGTTCCAGCCACTTGCCTTTACCAAAAATTTCGCTATGATCTTCTCGGCTATTCTGGCTATTACCCTTACCCCGGCTATCATCCTCCTATTCTTCAGGTTAGAGAAATTCAAATTCAAACCAAAATTTTTGGCATCTATTTTGAATACTGTTATTATAACTAAGATAACACCTGAGGAGAAACATCCAATCAGCAGGATACTGCATAAGATTTATCATCCAGCTGTGGAATTTGTCTTAAAATACCCAGTTATGGTGATACTAACTGCGATTTTGATTGTAGCCAGCACCATCCCTGTTTTTATGAAGCTTGGTAGTGAATTTATGCCACCGTTGTATGAAGGAACGCTATTTTATATGCCTACGACTATGCCGGGTATATCGGTTACTGAGGCAAGTAAATTATTGCAGGTGCAGGATAAAATCCTAAAAAGCATTCCTGAAATAGAGCGGGTCTATGGCAAGGCAGGCAGGGCAGATACCGCTACTGACCCAGCACCATTCTCAATGATGGAGACTGTGGCTATTCTGAAACCGGATGACCAGTGGCGAGAGAAGAAGATCTGGTATTCAGAAATACCTGAGTTTTTGAAGGTACCCCTGCGGCATATCTGGCGGGATAAGATAACCTACGAGGAATTGGTAGCCGAGATAGACAGCAAGATGCAATTGCCTGGTGTCTCCAATGCCTGGACCATGCCCATTAAAGCCAGAATTGATATGCTGACTACAGGGATTAGAACACCAGTTGGGGTAAAAATCTTTGGAAGTGATCTGAAAAAGATAGAGGAGCTCGGGGAGAAGATTGAACAGGCTGCAATGAGTGTTCCTGACACCCGCTCCGCCTTTGCCGAAAGGACGGCTGGCGGATATTTCCTTGACTTTGAGATAAAAAGGGATGAAATTGCCAGATATGGGTTAACAATTGATGATGTGAATTCGTACATTATGAATGCCATTGGTGGGAAAAATATCACGACCACGATTGAAGGCCGGGCACGGTATCCGGTGAATTTGAGGATAAAACGAGAACTGCGGGATGATATTTTCGACCTGAAAGGGTTACTTGTGCCGATAATGCAGTCCAATGGGCAACAGGCAATGGGCAAACCCCGAACCCAAAATCCCGACCCCAGAGGCTACATCCCGCTTGGTCAACTCTGTGATATTAAGCTAACATCAGGTCCGTCAATGATTCGTGATGAAAATGGGCTATTGTCCGGCTATGTCTATATTGATGTTAAAGATAGCGATATTGGAGGTTATGTCCAAAAACTGAAGGAGGCAATCCATCAGCAGGTAAAGATACCAGCTGGTTACGGTATCTCCTTTTCAGGACAGTATGAGTTTATGTCCAGGGTAAAGGAAAGACTCAAGCTCGTCTTGCCCATTACTATCTTTATCATCTTTCTGCTTCTCTATCTCAACACCGGCTCTATTGCCAAAACAATGATTGTCTTTCTTTCTGTGCCATTTTCTGCGGTAGGTGCTATCTGGTTTTTGTATCTGCTTGGGTATAATATGAGCATAGCCGTCTGGGTAGGGCTAATTGCCCTGCTTGGTATAGATGCAGAAACAGGGGTATTTATGCTCCTCTATCTTGATTTAGCCTATGAGGAAAGGAAGAGGCAGGGATTGATGAATAACCTCCATGACCTGAAGGCAGCTATCATTGAAGGAGCAGTAAAGAGGGTGCGTCCCAAGTTTATGACTGTAGCCTGCGATTTGTCGCTTTTGCCCATTATGTGGTCTGTTGGTGTAGGCTCAGATGTAACGAAACGGATTGCCGCACCGATGATAGGCGGGTTATTTACTTCATTTCTGATGGAGCTACTTGTTTATCCGGCGATATATTTATTGTGGAAATGGCATTTTGAGATGAAGAGAGAAAAATTTGTAAGCATTCAGAAGGAGGCGTAAGTAGTGTGTTATAAAAAGGTATTCCTATGTTTATCAATATTAATTTTGTTAAATCATACCGTAGATGCTGGCGATGAAAAGATTACAGGAGGGCTGACTCTTGAACAGGCTGTCTCACTATCTATTTCTAATAATCCGAGCAGGTAGAGGTAGTAAGCAATGCACAAGGGCTTTCGGCAATGGAAATCGGAAAAATGGGGACAGCACCCTATTTTTCTTCTAAAAATAAGGTGCTGTCCCCATTTTCGATTTATAAGTCGCTCTCTCCCGTAGCCTTCAAAAAAGCCTCCACAATATAAGGATCAAACTGTTTTGCCTTTCCCCGATTAAGTTCCTCCATGGCTGCTTCTTGAGTCATTGCCTGACGATAGGGTCTATTTGAGGTCATGGCTTCATAGGCATCTGCTACCTGAATAATTCTGGCTATTAATGGGCAATCCTTGTTTTCTCTACCCTCTGGATACCCCTTCCCATCAAATCGTTCATGATGTAATTTTATCCCATTATGGACATCAGCCGGGAAACAGATACTCTCTACTATTTTTCCCCCTATACTGGGGTGTTCCTTTATTTCCATAAATTCCTTCTGGGTTAAAAATCCAGGCTTATTCAATACCTGTTTGCTAACTCCAATCTTACCAATATCATGGAGTATGGATGCCATTTTCAAATCTTCAAGTTGAGTTTCAGACAAGTTTAATTGACACCCAATGAGATGGGAAATATCAGCCACCCGTTCGCAATGACCATGCGTATAGGTATCTTTAGCCTCAAGGGTTTGGACCAAAATCTTGATTCCTTCATACAAATGCCTTGTTCGTTCCTCATATAAGCCTGTATTCACCATGCCAAGACTCGCACTAAGAGAAAAATTAGATAGCCACAGCAAGTCATTATCATTATAATCCCCACACCTCTTTCGTCCAATACCAATTATCCCGGGCAAAGAATCTTGATAAATAATAGGAAGAAAGATAACAGCTTGTGTTTTCTCAAAATATCTTCGCAGATTTTCATCACTTACTTCATTTAACAAAAGGATGGCTTTTTCCTCTTTCAGAATGGTAACAATTGGATGACTATAGCTGAACGACATACTATGAACAGTCTTTTCATCTAATCCAACGCTTTGTATAATCTTATAGTGTTTGTCCTCTATGGTCATAATAAAGATGATATTTGTGTCTAGTATTCTCTCTAAGGTACCAAGCATTGAATGCAGCAAAACCTCTCTGGTTAAGGTAGAGGACAGGCTTCTGGTAAAATCCTGCAAGGCTAAGGTATGCATATAAGCTTTTCGAAAGAATATATAGTCAATAATTTTATTAATCCTGCTATGTAATGACTTAAAAACCATGACCATGATTAGACCGAGAATAATCGTTGGCCAGAGAGAGTTATGCCATGAGATTTTAAGAAAATAGTCTATGTATAATACCCCATAGACTAATAGAAACATTAGAAACCCGGCTGTTATGGAATAAGCCTCTCTTTTTTTTATGATAGTGATGGGTATTAATTGGTACTTCAGGATAAGATAGCTCAAAAACAAGACATAGGGAAAAACTATAATATTGCCAGCAGGGTAGACCTTAATCTTATAAACAGGCAACATATTAAAAACAACCAGAATCACGGTGCATATTCCACCCAACATCAGGTATCTCAGCATCTTGTCTCCAATCTTCTCCCTGATCTTTTTCGATCCCGAATAGAGGAGATAAACCGTCTCAGCCAGAAGAAAAAGGAGAAAAAGATGATAGATGCTAACCATAGGGTTGAATATGGGATAATATCCCCAGTTATAAACCTGAAAGCTCTTATGACTTAAGGTTAATGGCAGGATGAAACCGGCACTAACAATATATGCCCAGTAATATAATTTATGTTTCAGTAATGAAGTATATCCTATGAGCAATGCCACAAAATGAAGATAACCGGGCAAAACAAAAGCCAAACCAATAATGGATATCCTCATCCAGAATAAAGCCATGGATTCAGGCATTCCCGGGGTAAAGAGATTAAAATGCCCAAAACTGAAAAGGCTAAGGCCAAGACAAAGAATAACGAAGCTGTATTTACTCTTATCCTTGCCTCGTTGCAGCATAAAAAGCCCAAGGCAGAGATAAAAGAAGAAGGCAAATAGTTGGAGAAGGTTATAAATATATTCCATAGGTATCTCCTTTACACATCAATCACGGCTAACAAAGCCGTAACAACCAGAGGGTCAAACCCCTGTCCACTTGCTTTTTGTATCTCTCCCAATGCCTCCTGCTGGCTTAATGCCATGCGATATGACCGTTCATGAATCATGGCTACAAAAGCATCAGCTACAGAGAGGATACGAGCAGAGACAGGGATGGCTTCCCCTTTTAAGGCAAAGGGATAGCCGCTTCCATCCATCCTTTCATGATGATACAGGATACATTCCTCAATTTCTCTACCCAACTGAATACTGTGGACAATATTCCTACCAATAGAGACATGCTCCTTGATCTTTTCAAACTCCTCTATGGTCAGCCTTCCATCAAGATGCAAAATATCTTCACTCACCCCTATATTTCCAATATCATGCAAGAAACTGGCAATCTTGATAACCTCTATTGTTGCCTCATCCAATTCCATCTCTTTAGCCATCAAGACAGCATAATTGGCAATAAGTTGAGAATGCCCCTGAACGAACTTATTTTGAGCCTCTATAGCCATACAAAGGGCATCTATAGTATTAATCATCAGGTTGATCCGTTCATCAAAGAATTTGATGTTTTCAAAGGCAAGAATTGCCTCAGCAGCCAGTGTCTCTAAAAGAGCCATCTCTTCTTCGCTATAACTGATTGCAGAGGTTTTTTCTTCCAGATTTAGAAGCCCGATGAGCCGATGATGAGAAAAAAGTGGAATAACCAGTGCAGCCTCTATAGCCTTCATATCCTGTATCAAATCATCCCTTACCCATCTAAGGTCAGGGTTTTCATTCAGCTCCCGACGCAATAATGACCTTTTATTCTGAACCAGCCAGCCAATGAGATGATTAGAGGGATTAAGCCGTATCCCATGGGATTGCGAGTTTATTCCAACAGATAGAGACACAGGATAATCCCCTGCCTCATTAATCACCATTACCGAAATCTTTTCTACATCTACTATCCGCAATACTGTTCGTATCATGGAATTGAGGATATATTCCTTATTAAAGGAAGAGCTGACCGTTAAACCAAACTCATGAATAATATCCTCTAACTCGCGTCTCTGAGCAAAAAAAGCTGTATCTACCCAGGATTGAATCCTGTTGCGTACAGGCAAAAATGTAAAGGCAATAAGCAAAGCCGTTACACCAATAGAAAAAAAAGTTTGATAGCCAGATAAAGCTACAGAGAACTTGCTGAAGATAAAAACATTACTCAGCCACAGTCCTGTGGTTAAAAAGGTCAGGATAGAATAAACTAATGCCCGACGGATAATAATGGTAATATCCATCAAGCGATAGCGAACAATGGCATAGGCTGTCATGGCATTAAAAAATAAAAGTCCAATATGGAAAAGTGGATAAACATCAAAACCAGAGATGCGCAAGATATTGGTTAAGGTGCTAAGGGTAGCAACAAATATCCCCAGAAAAAGATACCCTAAACGATTTCTTTCGGTGCCAGAGGTGCTGATCCTATATCTTTTATAGAGGAGATAACAACTATAGAAGGCTAATGAGCAAAGAAAGAGGTTAAAGTAGGGACTAATCTGTTCCCCTACCACTCGGTAATAGCCTGCGACACAAAGAACATTTGACCCAAATTTACCCCCCAGATGAAGCAAGAAAAAGATAACACCAAGGGTATAGCCAGCCATGGAAAGGAGACGATTGATTTTACTCTTATCCTCTGTAATACTCAAGATAAAGGCAAAAAGAGCAGGTCCCCCAAAGACCAGTCCCAGATGCAAAATAGGCAAACAGGCTATAGCCTCATCCCTGTTTTTAACTAAGGCTAAGGCTAACATGCCAAATCCCCAGATGCTCAGTGAGGCAGAAAGAAGGGCAAAATTCTTGTTCACAGCCCTTTTTACATCTCTGGTGAACACAAAAAGCCCTAAGAAAAGCATGAAAAAGCTGGCGATAGACAGGGTAATCTGATACAAATTTATCTCCTATGTTTCCAAGGGATAAGCATGGCTACCCCTTTTTGATAATCTATATATTCACAACCAAATTTTTCAATCAATGCTTGTTCCTCTAATCGGATACGATAAAGCATAAAAGGCACAAACAAGACAACTGCGGATAGAGCAGAAAGATAAGAATTTGGTACAAGCGAAAATCCAATCACCTCGATAATCACACACAAAGCCAATGGATGCCGCACGAAACGATATGGTCCATCATTAACTAATCTGTGATCATCATTTATCTTGATATCATGACTCACATGCTCCTTCAAATGCCTTATAGCCCATGCACGAGCCGGGATTATTCCAACATACATTATCAAACCAATCAGGCTGACTGTTAGATTAACCTCTTGAGGGCAAACATGTATTATATATCGGCTATAAAAGTATTCAAATATAGACCCAATAGTCACCAGAAGATAAAGCATGAGCATAAAAGCATAACTGATATGTTCATAAACCTTCCCTGGCTTTTCTTCACCAGCATATGATTTGGTTATGCGTCTTAAGCGATAGATAGTCGAAAGAACAATAAAGACTATATAAGCGGTGGTAAAATTTATATTCATTCTTCATCCTCCACATCTGCATTTTAATTGACTCAAGCATTTCTTAGCCAATGATCGAATAACCATGGCATAGACAATCCCCTCCATCCATTTCCCTATCAATGGTATTTTCATGTCAATCTGATGGTTGATAGCCACCCTTGTTCCCTCACCAACAGCATCAAACCAATACTCCGTCTTCAGTCCTACTAAAGGCCCATTAATCTGTTCATGCTGGATTGACTCATTTTTTTTAATCACTGTCTCTGAGGTATAGCTGACAGGTATTCCCCAAAGACTGATAATGGATCGATGGGTTATCTTATCCCCCTGCTGACCAAGTATCTCCACCTTTTTATAGGCTGAGACATGCTTAAGGGAGGTAGCGATATCCTGAGCCTTTTCAAACACCATATTCAATTTCTCATGGATAATAATCGACTCTTTTCTGTAAATCATACTGTCTCCTATGGTGAAGAAACACAGACATTTTTGTCTGTGTTTCTTCATTTGTCCCTCAGATGATTTTGTTGCAGAAAGAAGTTGGCAGTCAGCAGTTGGCAGAAGGCAAGAGGCAGAATGCCATTCCTGCCCCCGTTTTCATGAGGGTAAACTCCGGCAGGAATCCAGAATCTGTCAACCGCCAACTGTTAACTGTTTCTCCGACATTCCCTTGATCCCCTTCAATGTCTCCTCAGCCATGCGGCTGACTATTCTGGCAATAATAAATCGGGCAATCAGATTGCCAATAAATGGTATCCTTTTATACTCAAAATTATGAACAAGCAGTATCCTTGTCCTGTCATCTATCTCTTCAAACTGCCACTCAATCCTCATTCCCTGAAGCGGACCCTCCAATTGAATTGCTTTAATGGATATATTAGGACTAATCCAGACCTCAGAGGACCAGTTTACTAACTTACCCCAAGCCATTCCCTCCCGTTGCACAATCATTCTCTCTCCATCCTGTTCGATAATCTTCACCTTTTTATATGTTGGAATAAACTCAGGGTATTTCTCCACATCAGAGGCTATATTAAACACTACCGATAAAGGGGCATCGATAATAATCTCATTCTTGACGCTTATCATTCTCATACCTCCTTATTACCAGCACTGAGTTCTTGCCGCCAAACCCAAAGGAATTAGACATAGCTACATTTATTCTTTTCTTTCGTGGCTTATTGGGCACACAATCCAAGTCGCAATCAGGGTCAGGGTATTCATGATTAATAGTAGGCGGCAGGAAATCGTTTTCCATGCCCAACAAGGTAGCCACTATTTCTATACCCCCGGAGGCACCAATGGAATGCCCAATCATAGATTTTGTAGAGCTTATGGCCAAATTATAGGCATGGGGTCCAAAGACCTTTTTAATAACCATGGTCTCTGTTTTATCGTTTAATGGGGTAGAACTTCCATGGACATTAATATATTCTATATCTTCTGGTTTTACCCCTGCATCCTCCAATGCCCTCTCCATGGCTCTTGATGCCTGTTCTCCGCTTGGATCCGGGGCAACCATGTGGTAGGCATCAACTGTAGAGGCATAGCCAATTAATTCAGCATAGATATGAGCACCCCTGTTCAGGGCATGTTCCAGCTCTTCCACAACAACTATTCCTGCCCCCTCACCCATGACAAATCCATCTCGTTTGGCATCAAATGGTCTACTTGCCTTTTGAGGGTTATCGTTTCGGGAAGACAAGGCACCCATGACCTCAAAGGATGTCAGGATAAGGGGACGAAGTGGTGCTTCTGCCCCGCCAACAATCATTATTTTCGACTCTCCATGACGAATGCTATCAAAGGCATAACCAATGGCATCTGTTCCTGCTGCACACCCGGTAGAAATAGTAATACTTGGCCCCTTTATCCCTAATTCCATGGAAACAGCTGAGGAGCAGGCACCAGCAAACATAATCACAGAAAGGAAGGGGCTTACCTTTTGTGGTCCCTCTTTAATAAACTTAAGATGCTGATCTTCCCCAAACCCAAGCCCACCCATACCGGCGCCAATAATCACCCCAATTTTTTCTATATCCTCTTTATTAAGATCAAGGGTAGCGTCTTTTATAGCCATATTGGCTGCGGCTATGGCAAACTGGGTGGTTCTGTCGGTTCTCTTCACTTGCTTTTTATTCATATATATTGATGGTTCAAAGTCTTTCACCTCTCCAGCTATCTTTACCGGCAGGGAAGAGGTGTCAAAGTTAGAAATCATTGACACCCCGGATCTTGCTTCAAGCAGCCCCTCCAAAAATGTATCTTTACCAATACCAATAGGCGAGATAATACCCAACCCGGTAATAACACATCTCTTATCAGAGTCTCTTTTCTCCGTGCCCCCCCTTGATTGAGCAATCATCTGCTCTGTTTGCCTGATAAATTCCTCAGCAGATATATCCTCTTCAGAGATGCTTGAAATAGCCCAGATTATCTTTAAGGGAACAGATTCACCCTCTTTGGGGCAGAATTGATAATCGTTAAGCCTATCTTGTATTTTTTTAGTCAACTTTATGGCTTTATTCCTGTCCGTTTCAGGCAGGATGAAGCAAAACCCGTCTCCGGCAATCCTTCCCAGAATATTAACCCTTTGCATGAAAGCCAGAAGAATATCAGCCACATCTTTAATCAGGATATTGCCGACCTCATAACCATATAACTCATTAATCTCCCTGATATTATCAATATAAATCATCAATAGTGAAAGTTGTCTTTCATATTCTCTTGCCCGATGTATTTCATCACCCAATCGAGATTGAATGTGCTGCCGATTAGACAATCCTGTTAGATCATCAACCTTAAGACGATTTCCCTCCATTATCTTCAGAAGATTATCCTTTTTCTCCAGCCCGGGAAAATACTTAAGAATATTCTTTATTAAGGGATCAACTACGAGATTAACCATCCTGCACAGATGAAGAACCTCTTCTTCAGGAAAGCATTTTACCCTTCTCATTGCGTTAAGAAAGACATCAGTATTAATGGAAAGCTCTTTGGCATATTGTTTACACCATTTCTCCTTTACATCTCCCAAAAGCAGACCGCCAACTATCAAAGCAGTGTGATTTTTTTGATGAATAACTACTGGTACGCTGAAATTGGTTAATCCAGCATGGCAATTAAAAATAGAAAATTTCTCATTTGGGGCATTTTCCCCAAAGCACTTTTGACCATAGAAGTCAAGGCATCTTTGATGCCCAAGCCTTGAATCCAGGATCAGATGACAAACAGGGGAGGTGTTCTGGCGTTCAAGAATACCCTGACCGGAGGCATCAATAAATTGCATCCCACACCCTAATGTCTTCTCCAAAACATCCTGTACCTCTTCCCATTCATTAAAGAGGTTCAATAGTTCCCATAAGTGAGTTGTTTTATTCTTGTTTGGCATAGAATACCTCCTTGAAATTATTCCATTTCCCCCACAATCGCCACTGCCCTTGTCCATCCCGCACTTGCCCCTTCAATCTTCATTGGAAAGCAGGCAACCTTAAACCCATACGGCACGGGGATAGCATCCAGATTGGCCAGCCTTTCCAGATGGGCATACTCGCTGACCCTTCCAGCCAGATGGGCTGGCCAGAGATGGCTTTTATCCCTTGTCTTCAAATAATCCTGTATCATATTCTTAAACGGTCGATCAAACCCATAAGCATCTATCCCCATGACCCTTACCCCTTGTTCAATAAGCCAGAGTGTTGCTTCCCTGCTCATGCCAGGATGACAATCAAGGTAATCACTCCTGTCCCAATGCTTATCAGCACCAGTCATAATAAGAACAATATCAAAGGGGTGGATACGATAGCCAATTCTTTCCAATTCGTTCTGGACATCTATGGATAAAATCACCTCGCCCGGTTTTTTGTGCCTCATGTCAAGAACAACACCATTGCCAAAACACCACTCCAAAGGCAGATTATCAATGGTTCTGGCTGGCTTACCCTCTGAGATTGGTCCAAAGTGGTAAGGGGCATCCAGATGTGTCCCTGCATGTGTCCCAGCAATAATCTTTTCCCAGGCAAGCCCTATCCCCTCTGGAAAATCAGACGGTATTACCCGAAATATACCCAATAAATAAAGGAAGAAATTTTTCAGGGTAGCCATTATCGAACCCTTGACAATCAAGGCAGCCAATCCAAGAAGCAAGGCACCCTTTTTATGATTCAGGTATTTAATCTTAGGTTCCTCTGGCTCCATGGCTTTATTTTTTAAGGGAAGGCTCAAATCTATTATCTGCATATTCACTAACTGACTCCTTGATTCGGATATTGGATAGGATAATATTAATTTATGCCCCACTTGAGTATAACTACTCACATCTGATATACTCAACAAAGAAGGATTCCCGACAAGCGGGAATGACAGATCACAAAGGGCATGGACTTCTTGTCCATTCTGGCTTAGCCTGTCCCTGCCTGTCAAGAATCGACAGGATCCTT
>MNYI01000143.1 GCA_001873945.1 Candidatus Desantisbacteria bacterium CG2_30_40_21 | reverse complement strand
CTTGCAAAAATGTCATCCCGAAGGAGTACTCGACTGAGGGACATTGCCTTATGCAATGGTTACGATAATGATGATGATTGAGACAACAGAAAGAAAGATTCCTCACAGTAGTTCGGAATGACAGAAAAGTAAAAGCAAATATGTCCAAAATAACAATAGCTGAGTAGTTACAAAAATATAACATTAAGTGAAATTTCTTACAAAATTATTGATTATGCTATTAAATTAAAGATAATCTCCGTGTTTCTCTATGTTCTCCGTGTCTCTGTGGTGAGTAGTTATGTCAAGTAAAGGTATAAGGAAAGGGGTTAAGTAAAAACATTATGATACCAATTAGTATTGCTGAAATCTTAATTGCGACTGGTGGTGAGCTTGTTTCTGGGGATAAAGGGTTCTTGATTTCCGGGGTTTCTACGGACAGCCGCCAGATATTGCCAGATCAGCTCTTTATTGCCCTTAAGGGTGAAAACTTTGATGGGCACGGTTTTATTGGGCAGGTGATTGATAGGGGGGCTTCTGGTGTTGTTTTCTCTGATGAGTTAATGATTGAACAAAACTCAACACAGACAAGAATGTCTGTGCTACAAGGGGTGTGTGCCATCAGGGTGAAGGATACCCTTATTGCCCTTGGTCAAATAGCAGCATATTATCGCAATAAGTTTGATATTCCAATTATTGGTATTACCGGAAGTAATGGCAAAACTACAACCAAAGAGATGTTGGGTGATGTTTTAAGTAAACAATGGAGGGTTTTAAGGAATAAGAAAAACTTTAATAATGCCATTGGGCTGCCCTTAACCCTTCTGGAGATGGATAACTCTGTTCAATTTTGTGTGGTTGAATTGGGTATGAATCATCCGGGCGAGATTGCCTATCTGGCAAATATTGCCAGACCAATGATTGGGGTGATAACCAATGTCTTTGAATCCCATATCGGTCACTTTGAGGATAAGGAGGCTATAGCAAGGGCAAAATTTGAGCTGATAAAGGCTATGGGAGAGGAGGGAATTGCGGTTTTGAATGCTGATGACCCATTTGTGGCAAGGATGGCTCAGCAACACAAGGGAGCAGTGATTACCTTTGGTGTCAGAGGTGCTACCTCCATAAATGAAAAGGCGGATGTTTTTGCCACAGATATCATGGAGAACGATGCAGGGGTAAGTTTTAATGTCCATTGGGATGGCGGAAAAACTCAAGGTATGTTTGTACCTGTCCCTGGCAGGCATAATGTTTACAATGCACTGGCTGTTTGTGGGGTGCTGGTTGCTTTGAGGCTGGATTTGAGTCTGGCAGTTTCAGGCTTGAGTGAATTCAAGCTTCCTGACTCAAGGATGGAGATAATAGAAAGGGATGGCATAAGAATTATCAACGATGCCTATAATGCCAATCCGGGTTCAATGAAGACTGCCTTATTGACCCTGAGCGGGCTTGCCTGCTCTGGTCGCAGGATAATGGTTATGGGTGATATGCTGGAATTGGGGAAATGGAGCAGAAACCTGCATAAGGAGATGGGACAATGTGCTTGTGATGCAGGTGTGGATATATTGGTAACCGTTGGGCAGGAGGCTGCCTTTGCTGCTTCTGAGGCTCAGGGTAGAGGTGTGCAAGCATTTGTCTGTCAGGATCATGCCGTGTCACTGGATGTCTTAAAGGGACTGGTTAAATCTGGCGATGTGGTGTTGGTCAAGGGATCCAGAGGGATGAGGATGGAGCGGATAGTTGAGGGGTTGGGGGAAGTGGGAAGTAGGCAGAAGGCAGTTTGTTGCTAATTTCTACTTGCTACTTGCGTTGTGTCTGAACAATTAAAAAAACTGGGAGGAACATGGGAGAATACTGTTCCCATGATGAATAAATATGCTTTATTATCTTCTTTATGAAAAATTATATGACCCTGAAACAATAGCATCTATCTTCAGGGTTTTTAAGTACATTACCCTCCGTACAGCAGGTGCTACATTAACAGCACTTTTTATCTCATTTCTTATTACCCCATGGATAATAAACAGGTTCAAGTCTCGCAAGATGAGTCAGGTTCTCAGGGTGGATCATCACAAAATCAATGGTACCAAATCTGTTACCCCAACCATGGGTGGGATAAGTATTTTGATTGCCTTAACCTTATCCGCAGCCCTCTGGTCAAGATGGGATGCCAGATTTACCCTTTTAATGGTTCTTGTAACCATTGGTTTTGGGTGGCTTGGCTTTCTTGATGATTATTTGAAACTGATAAAAAAGAAGCCGGAAGGGCTGGTGGCAAGGTATAAGTTTATTGGACAGGTGCTGATTGCTGGAGGCATTGCCACATATCTTTATTATTTCCCTTCTCATGCAATATATGGACATGCCATCTCTATCCCTTTTACCAGTGGTGAGCCATTGGGGTTGGGATGGTTTTATATCCCATTTGTAATGCTGGTTATTGTTGGCACATCAAACGCTGTAAACCTTACTGATGGCATGGATGGATTAGCCATAGGGGCAGTTATTCTGGCTACGATTGGGTTGATATTGACAGCTTATTTGGTTGGACATTATAAATTTGCTGAATATCTGAAGATTATCTACATTCAGAGTAGTGGGGAAATAACCGTTTATCTTGGGGCAATGCTTGGTGCCTCCATAGGGTTTTTGTGGTATAATGCCCATCCTGCCCAAATATTTATGGGTGATACTGGTGCCCTGTCTTTGGGAGGAATACTTGGAACCGCAGCGGTATTGATGAAAAGCGAGCTACTGCTATTGATTATTGGTGGGCTCTTTGCGATTGAGGCATTATCTGTAATGATTCAGGTGGCATCTTTTAAGTTTACTGGTCATAGGGTCTTTGCCATGGCACCCATTCACCATCATTTTGAATTAAAAGGATGGTCAGAATCAAAGGTGGTTGTCAGGTTTTGGATTATTGCTGGAATATTTTTGCTTATAGGATTGAGTACATTTAAGTTGAGATAAGACTGATGATTTGGTAAAAAGTTCAAAAGAATAAGAAAACCACGGAGACACGGAGACACGGAGTTTTTATAATTAATTGGTTATATTAAAGTTCTCTCTGAAATCTTCTCCGTGCCTCCGTGGTGAGAATTTGACTTTTTTGCATAGCCATCAAGATTAATAAAGGATATAGTATGATTGATGTTAAAGGTAAAATAGTCACAGTTGTTGGACTTGGAAGAAGCGGCAGGGCAGCGGCTAAGTTGGTGCATAAACTTGGGGCTAGGGTCAAAGCAACTGATGCAAATACCATGGATAGTCTTGATAAAGAGATTAATGATCTGAGGCTGTTAGGGATAGAAATTGAAACAGGCAGAAATACACCACAATTTTTTA
The DNA here is from genome assembly GCA_001873945.1 of Candidatus Desantisbacteria bacterium CG2_30_40_21. Taxonomy (GTDB): domain Bacteria; phylum UBA9089; class CG2-30-40-21; order CG2-30-40-21; family CG2-30-40-21; genus CG2-30-40-21. Next base: position 16,377 of record MNYI01000143.1, on the reverse strand, counting down.
AGGGGTCGCATCTGATAGTTCTCAGCCCTGGTATTCCAGGGAGTATCCCTACTCTTAATGAAAGTATTGCGGGTAGCATACCCATAATCTCTGAACTTGAGCTGGGATGGCAGTGTTTGCAGGGGCAAAAGGTTATAGGGATAACCGGCACCAATGGCAAGACAACCACTACAACCCTGATAGGTGAAATGCTTAACTCCGCAGGACTCAATCCGTTTATCGGGGGGAATATTGGTATTCCTTTGTGTGAGAAGGTATTGGAGCTGGAAAAGGAAATGCCTGTGGTTTTAGAAATAAGCAGTTTTCAATTGGAGGAAATAGATGAGTTCAGGGCTGATATTTCTGTATTTCTCAACCTTACCCCGGATCATCTTGATAGATATAATGATATGGACGAATATGTTCGGGCAAAGGCAAGGATATTTGACAATCAAAAATCAACAGATTTTAGTGTACTTAATGCTGATTATGATGCTGTCCTTTCTCTTGCCAAAGAAAGTGAGGCAGGGCAAATATATTTTTCAAGGCATAAAAGATTAAATCATGATGGTGTTTATGTAGAGAATGGAAAAATCATAGCAAATATTTATGGTGAGAAGATGAATATATGTAAGGCAGAGGCAGTAAGAATTCCAGGTCCATATAACCTTGAAAATGCTCTGGCTGCAACAGCTGTTGCCTCATTAATGAGAATACCCCCAGAAATAATTGCAAAAACCCTTCAAGGGTTTAAGGGGGTAGAGCATCGGATGGAATTAACCGAGGTTATTAATAGCATAAAATTTATTAATGATTCCAAGGCAACCAATGTTGACTCCGTTCTCTGTGCCTTAAACAGCTTCTCCTCACCAATCGTTCTTATTGCCGGTGGAAAGGATAAGGGTTGTGATTACAGACGGTTAATCCCTTTATTAAATGAAAAGGTCAGGGCAATGGTTTTGTTGGGTGAGGCTGCTGAAAGGATTGAAAAGGAATCTGGATTTAAGCCTTGTTATCAGACATCTTCCTTAGAAGAGGCAGTTTCGACAGCGTACAAAATAGCGTCAGCTTGGGATACAGTGTTATTTTCTCCTGCATGTTCGAGCTTTGATATGTTTAAGAACTTTGAGGAAAGGGGTCGGATATTTAAGGAAATAGTACAAAGGATGAAAAGGGAGATTGCAACAATTCATGTGTAAATAAGGGGGAAAATGGAGAAAATGGGGAGAAAATGGGGACAGCGCCCTATTTTTTCTTCTAAAAATAGGGCGCTGTCCCCATTTTCTCTCCCCATTTTCTCAAAAAGACGAAAGAAGAAAGGAAAAACAATGAATTATTCGCGGGCTCGGTTTGACATTATTCTACTCTTAATTACCATTACCCTGGTAGGTATTGGGATATTGATGATATATAGCTCCAGTGCTATATATCATCAAAAGTATGCACAGGATAGTTATTTCATGCTCAAGAAACAACTCCTCTGGATATGTCTCGGCAGCGTGGGAATGCTTATTGCATGGAAGACTGATTATAGGCTATTACGAAAACATAAAGGGGTTGTGATTGCTGTTGGATTGTTCCTATTAATCCTGACTATAATCCCGGGTATTGGCCACAAGATAGGTGGGGCAGCAAGATGGTTAAAGGTATTTGGATTAACCTTTCAGCCATCAGAACTAATCAAGCTATGCCTTCTTCTCTGGATAGCTGATTTTATTGTCAAGAAAAAGGCACACCTTAAGAGTATGCTTAAGGGATTCTTGCCATCATTGATATTTTTGTTGATTATCATTGCTATTTTGTTGAAACAGCCGCACTTTGGAATGATTATCCTGTTTTTTACTGTGAGTATGGTTATTCTGTTCACTGGGGGAGTAAACCTTAAGCATATGTTCACGATGCTGATTGTTTCAATTCCCATGATGATATTTTTAGCAATTAAGGAACCATATCGTGTTCGGCGATTATCTATTTTTATGGATCCATGGTCAGATGCCAGTAATAAAGGGTATCATATTATTCAATCATTGATTGCCCTTGGGTCAGGAGGATTATTTGGTGTAGGATTAGGTGAAAGCAAACAAAAGCTATTTTATCTGCCTGAATCCTCAACGGATTTTATCTTTGCCATTATTGGGGAAGAGGGTGGATTTATTCTTGCTGTTGCAGTTATTGTTTTATTTCTTGGTTTTGCCTATTGTGGAATCAAAATCTGCATGGCTACTGAGGATCTTTTTGCTAGCTTATTTGCCTTTGGAATAACATTTATCATTGTTGCTCAGGCATTTTTTAATATCGGCGTGGTAACAGGGGTACTGCCAACCACTGGCGTACCATTGCCATTTATCAGCTTTGGCGGATCTGCCTTATTTTTCAATATGGTTTCTGTAGGAATATTGTTGAATATTGCTAAAGGTTCATTCATAAGAAGAGGTACTTAATGCGAATAGTTATTACTGGCGGTGGTACAGGTGGACACCTTTACCCTGGTGTATCAATTGCATATGGCTTGAGAGAGAGACAGATAGAGGTGCTGTTTGTTGGCAATATCAATGGGATTGAGGCTAAGGTTGTCCCGCAGGAAGGATTTGAGTTCAAGGGAATTGATATTTGTGGCTGGAATAGAACATTGCCGGGAATTTTCAGGGTGGCATGGAAATTACTTGGGGCATTTTGGACATCCTGCAAGTATTTGTTGAAATTTAAGCCAGATGCTATCCTTGGAACAGGCGGGTATGTTTGTGTGCCGGTAATCCTTGCCGGAAGGGCATTGGGGATACGGTGTGTGCTGCACGAACAAAATGCCATACCCGGATTAGCAGTAAGGATGCTTTCAAAGATTGTGGATAAAATAGCTGTTTCCATGCCGGAATCCTCAAAATATTTGCCGCGGGAAAAGGTTGTTGTTACTGGCAATCCTGTTCGGAAAGGGATTGGACAGGTAGAAAAACAGCAGGCAATCAAGAGGTTTGGGCTTTCTTCAAAACAGATTACCGTGCTTGTATTTGGTGGGAGCAAAGGGGCAAAAAGCATAAATATGGCGGTCATGCAGGCTTTAATCAAGGGCATATTTAAGAAGTTGCAGCTTATCTGGATTACAGGACAGGATGATTATCCTTGTGTAAAGAATATTCAGGCATACACAACTAACTGTCGGATATTTGAATACCTCAATGATATGGATTATGCCTATGGAGCTGCTGATCTGGTTGTGTGTCGAAGCGGTGCTACAACTGTGGCTGAGGTTATTGCCTGTCGTGTGCCGGCAATTATGGTGCCGTATCCTTATGCCACAGATAATCATCAGGAGAAGAATGCACGGGTATTAGAACAATGTGGGGCAGCGAGGGTGGTGCTTGATGCAGAATTGCCTCATGGAAGGTTGGCTGAGGTAATGGTTGAGTTGCTTTATGATGTTAAGAAATTGGATAGAATGAGGCAGGGATATAAAGGGTTTGATATGGATCCGTATGGTGCGGTGGATAGGGTGATGAAGATAGTAAGCAGTAGGTAATAGGAAGGAGGGGGAAATGTTCAAGAAAATACAAAATATCCATTTTATTGGGATTGGCGGTTCAGGGATGAGCGGCATTGCTGAGGTATTGTTAAACTTAGGGTATACTGTTACTGGTTCAGATATGGTTGAGACAGAGATTACTAAAAGGTTACAGGGATTGGGTGGAAGGATTTATATTGGACATAGCCAGAAAAACATTGAGGATGCAGATGTTGTTGTTTATTCGTCCGCTGTTTCAAAAGAAAATCCAGAGGTTTTATCTGCTAAAGAGAAACGAATACCGATTATTCCCAGGGCAGAAATGCTGGCTGAACTCATGCGATTGAAATATGGGATTGCTGTTGCCGGGGCACATGGGAAGACAACCACAACATCCATGATATCCATAGTCCTTTCTACAGCAGGGCTGGATCCAACCGTAGTTATTGGCGGCAGGTTTAATGATATTGGCAGCAATGCCCGGCTGGGAAGCTCAGAATACTTAGTGGCTGAAAGTGATGAAAGCGATGGCAGTTTTCTAAAATTGTCCCCGATTATTGCTGTGGTCACAAATATTGACGAGGAACATCTTGATTATTATCAGGATATTTCCCAGATAAAGGATACTTTCCTGCAATTTATGAATAAGGTACCCTTTTATGGGAGCGTCATCCTTTGCCTTGATAACGAAAATCTTCAGGCAGTGATAGACAAAATAGAAAGAAGGGTTATTACCTATGGGTTGACCAAAGAGGCACAGATACGGGCAGAGGATATTTTGTTTGATGGGTTTTCTTCGGAATTTACCGTGATCTTTGAGGGTAACACCCTTGGCAGAATAAGACTTAAGGTGCCGGGTATACATTATGTGTCCAATGCCCTGGCTGCTGTGGCTGTTGGATTGGATCTGGAGATTGAGTTTGAAAAAATCCTTGATGCCCTTGGTGCTTATAGTGGTGTGCAAAGGAGATTTCAGATAACAGGAGAGGCCAATGGTGTAACAATTATTGATGATTATGCCCACCATCCGACAGAGATAGCAGCTACACTGGCAGCTATTAAATCAACCAAGAGAAGGGTTGTCGCTGTGTTTCAGCCACACCGATATACCCGTACTAAGGCATTATCAAAAGGCTTTGGGCAATGCTTTAATGATGCTGATATGGTCATAGTCACAAATATCTATGGGGCAGGTGAAAAACCAATAGAAGGGGTGGATGCATCCTTAGTTGTAAAAAGTCTGGTGGAAGCAGGACATTCAAGGGTAATATTTTTACAGACATTTGAGGAGATAATTGATTTTCTGCATAGGTTTATCTGTCCGCAAGATGTTGTCGTTACCTTAGGGGCGGGTAATATCTGGAAGGTAGGGAAAAGATTGTGGGAGGAATTGAGGCAGGAATGATTCAAATAGCAGGGTTGTTACCTCAATTATTGCAGATAACGCCACGAGTGTTGACTCAGGAACCAATGAGTAAACATACCTCCTTTGGTGTAGGGGGGCCGGCTGACTTTTTTGTTACAGTCCAGAATAGGGATGAATTAGAAAGGCTCTGGCAACTTACTCAACGATACAATATCCCATTTTTTATCCTTGGTGGAGGGACAAACCTTGTGGTCAGGGATGGGGGGATAAGAGGGCTAATAATCAAATTGGGTGGTGAGTTTACGAGTATAAGGGTTGAGGATAATATTATCCATGCCGGTGCTGGTTGCTTGCTTTCTAAGGTAGTAAATATTGCTGCTAAAAATGGGCTTTCAGGGTTAGAGTTTGCTGCCGGAATTCCAGGGACGATTGGTGGAGCAATTGTAGGGAATGCAGGGACAGGTATGGAATATATTGGAGATAGGGTTAATCAGGTAGGTGTGCTTTCTCCAAATGGTAATTTTGAGGTATTATCAAGAAATATCGTTGAGTTTTCCTACAGAAATAGTAATTTGAGAAAATATATTGTAATTAATGTAGAATTGTTGTTGACAAAACGGGATTTTTTATGTATCATTAATACGATAAACTCAATCCTTAAAAAGAGGCAAAATGCTCAGCCCAAGGAAAGGGGGGCCGGGAGTATTTTTAAGAATCCAGAAGGGTCATCTGCATGGAAGTTAATAGAGGATGCAGGGCTCAAAGGGATGCGAATGGGTGGGGCATATATTTCTTCTATGCATGCCAATTTTATTCTGGCTGATAAAGGGGCAAAGGCAGATGATGTGATAGGATTAATAGAATATATTCAGGAACGAGTTAAGAAAGATTACGGGGTTGAATTGGTTGCAGAGGTTAGAGTGGTAGGAGGTAATTGACAGATGGAACAAATCATTCTATCTTTAATATCTCAATTGAATAGTAGTATATTTGTGATGTTAGGTTTATTGTTGTTAGCATTTTGGGCTACATATAAAATTGGAATGTGTTCGCAAAAATTCATAGTTCAAGATGATAGATTGAAAAATGTAGAAGGTTTGTCTGAGAAAGTAATCGAATTAAAAACAAAGATAGATTTGATTTATCAATATGTTAATCCAAATTCTCCATTAAAATCTTATAGTCCTTTAAGTTTAACACCAATTGGTGAAGAAATTGTGAATAACATAAAGGCAAAAGATATTTTTGAGAGATATGTGGTTAAATTAATAAAAGAAGTCGAGTTGAAAAACCCCAAAAATGCATATGATATTCAGCAATTATCCATAGAAGTTGCTAAAAACAAATTAGAGCAATTATTAGATGAAAAAGAGTTGATAATGATTAAGCAAGAAGCATATAGTAAAGGGATTTTGGTTTCAGATATTCTCTCTGTGTTTGGAGTTTTATTAAGAAATTACATATTGGATAGTAAAAAAATTTCTATTTCCGAAGTTGACAAGCATTCAGAAAGGTAAGAAATCAGATGATGTGTTGGAAAAGTGGTAGATGAGGAGTAGGGGCAAGTAGTGAGGGAATATTTTCTTCATAAAAAAATTGGGGTGTTAGCAGGAGGAATCTCTTCAGAAAGGGAGGTCTCTCTTCGCTCAGGGAACAATGTTTTAGATTCATTAAAACGACAAGGGTTCAAAGCATTTATCATGGATCCTGCTGATAATAATTTTATTGAGCAGATAAACGAGATGGATGTTGCCTTTATTGCCTTGCATGGTGGATATGGAGAGGATGGCGGTATTGCCGGGTTGCTTGAGGTTATGGGTATACCCTATACAGGCTCAGGAGTATTAGCCTCAGCATTAGCCATGAACAAGGTGGCATCCAAGAGGATATTCAGGGAACAGGGTATTCCAACCCCTGATTATGCTTGTCTCCCATTGACTGATGGATATGGTTATGAAGATTTGATCCGTAAATTGGGATTGCCATTAATAGCCAAACCCGTATTAGAGGGTTCGAGTATAGGTGTGACCATTATAAAGGATGAGTCAAGGATACAATCGATTATTACAGGATTAATGGATGAACATCGTGATGTTTTTGTAGAGAAATATATTCATGGTCAATCAGTAACAGTAGGCATTCTTGGTAAAGGAAGTTCATTGCGTGCCTTGCCAGTATTAGAATTGGCAACAAAAAATGAATTTTATGATTACGAGGCTAAATATACCTCCGGAATGACTGAGTTTATTATTCCGGCCAGATTAGATGCAGATATATATAAGTGTGTGTGTCAGACAGCTATCAAGGCTCATCTTATTCTTGGATGTGAGGGATTTTCTCGCATAGATATGATTGTTTCGTATGAAGGCATTCCTTACATACATGATGTTAATACAGTTCCAGGATTAACAAACTTGAGTGATTTGCCGGCATGTGCTGCTGCAGATGGGATGAGTTATGATGATCTTATTTTTGAAATGTTATGCTCTGCCTATTACAGGATAAAATATGCTACGACATAAAGGTTTGGCAAATAAGTTAAGTGCGAGAAAGGATAAATGGCGAAGTAAAAAGGGACGCAAAAAGATAGCCAAAAATTTTCTTCACCGAATACGGAGGATAAGTTTTTGGGTAATAATTGGTGTAGTCTGTGCCCTTATTATTCAAACCCCTTCATATCTCATGGGATCACCACATTTTTTTATTGATTCTATGATAGTTACAGTGAGAGGGGGGCAGATTGCCAAAGAAGAGATTCAGAATCGATTAGAAAAGTTTTTCTTGAAAAAGTATTCTACAGTGCATCCAAATATCTTCAGGGTGAATGTAAAGGAGGCAACAAAGAATATTGCTTTATACCCAAGGGTTCTAAAAGTAACCTTGAAGAGGCAGTTGCCAAGAAAGATATTAATTGCCGTAGAGGGAAGAATCCCAAGGATGATGTTTAAGATAGCATCTCAATATTATGGTATTGACGAAAATAGAATAATTTTTCCTATTTCCTGTAAGAAAAATTTACTCATGCTTAGTGGTATAAACAAGATAGAGATAGGAAAAACAATATCTCATCAGGGGATTGAAGATGTATTTTTACTTTATCATACCATAGCTGTTATAGATAAGAATTTAAGTAAGAATATTTTCATGATAAATATTGCTAATCCAAGAAATGTTGTGCTTATGATTAATAAGAAAAATCCTGTAGCGATTTATTGTGGTTCTCATCTGGAAGAACAATCGTTGGTACAGAAATTAAAGGAATTAAAGATTATTCTTGAATATTTTAAGAAGACTAATCAACAAAGGGAGTATGTTGATATAAGGTTTGATAATATTATTATCAAGTAGGGGCAAACCTATGTGTCTGCCCTATAACGACTGAAAGACAGAAAGGGCAAACACATAGGTTTGTCCCTACCAAACCGGGGGGAGAGGGAAAAATGTCAAAGGGTGAAACAATTGTTGGATTAGATATTGGAACAACAAAGATTTGTGCAATCATAGGCGAGATGGATGAAGATCGGATGGAGATTATTGGTGTAGGAACAGCTCCATCACATGGGCTTAAGAAAGGGGTGGTAGTAAATATTGATTCTACCATCAAGTCAGTAGAGAATGCTATTTCTGAAGCAGAGTTAATGGCCGGGGTTGAGGTTTCTTCTGTCTATGCCGGGATTGCCGGAAGTCATATTAAAGGCATAAATAGTCATGGAGTAATTGCTATCTCCAGGGGCAGAGAGGTAACTTCAGCTGATATGGAACGGGTTATAGATGCAGCCAAGGCAGTCTCTATTCCCTTAGATAGAGAGATAATTCATGTTCTCCCCCAACAGTTTATCATTGATGGACAGGATGGAATAAAAGAGCCCATAGGTATGTCTGGTACCAGGTTAGAGGTAGAGATTCATATTGTTACTGGTGCTGTTACCTCAGCTCAAAATATTGTTAAATGTGTGAACCGCAGTGGGCTTGAGGTAGATGATCTTGTGCTTGAACCATTAGCTGCCTCTTATGCAGTTTTAACAGAGGATGAAAAGGATCTGGGCGTAGTTTTAGTGGATATCGGTGGTGGGACAACAGATATTGGCATCTTTATTGATGGTAGTATCTGGCATACCAGTGTTCTTTCTATTGGTGGCGATAATGTTACCAAGGATATCTCTGTTGGGCTTCGCACCCCGGTTGTTGATGCAGAGAAGATCAAAATAAATTACGGTTGTGCTACACCGTCCTTGGTGAAGGATGATGAGATGATTGAGATACCATCGGTTGGAGAGAGAAGGTCAAAGACATTGCCAAGACAGGTTTTATCTGAGATAATTGAACCGAGGATGGAAGAAATATTCAGCCTTATTAATCAAGAGATACGGATGACCGGTTATGAAAATATAATTGCCTCTGGCATAGTCTTGACCGGAGGGGCAGCAATGTTAAAAGGGAGTGCTGAATTGGCAGAAAAAATATTTGACCTGCCGGTAAGAATCGGTGCACCCAAAGGAGTAGCTGGATTAGTCGATGTTATCAATTCACCTGTATATGCTACTGGGGTTGGATTGGTTTTATATGGTATGAAAAATAGATTGGATGGCAAGAAAACAAGATCTGTGGGTGGAAATGTTTTTAAGAAGGTTTCAGACAAAATGAAGGATTGGTTCAGTGATTTCTTTTAAGGAAATAACTGCTGCGATAATAAATAGGCTTAGGAGTCTATTTGATATAAATAAAAAACAGGGGAGTGGAAAATAGAGAGAAGGAAGGGGAGATTTCTTTTGTCTATTTTCTAACTAAGGAGGGGTTATGTTTGAGTTTGAAGATGAGATATCCGCTCATACTCGAATCAAGGTAATTGGTGTTGGCGGCGGCGGGACAAATGCAGTAAACGGAATGTTTACCAACAGGAGCGACAATAATTGTCTGGAATTTATTGTTACGAATACAGATGCTCAAGCATTAAAGAATTCCCCTGTATCTTATAAGATTCAGATTGGAACAAAGCTGACGCGAGGTCTTGGGGCTGGTTCAAATCCAGAGATAGGTCAAAGAGCAGCTCAAGAGGATCGGCAGGCATTGGCTGAGGCATTGGCTACCGCTGACATGGTCTTTATTACTGCCGGTATGGGAGGAGGAAGTGGCACCGGAGCAGCTCCGGTAATAGCTGAAATAGCCAGAGAAATGGGGGCATTAACCGTAGGGGTAGTCACAAAACCATTCCTATTTGAAGGACAAAAACGACTTAGGCAGGCAAGTGCAGGATTGGATGAGTTGGTAGAAAAGGTGGATACACTGATTACTATCCCCAATCAAAAACTGCTTTCAGTAGTGGATAAAAATACAACTATTGTTGATGCATTTAAGGTAGCTGATAATGTTTTACGGCAAGCCATTCAAGGTATCTCTGATTTAATTGTTATCCCCGGTTTGATTAATCTTGATTTTGCTGATGTTAGAGCCATTATGTCCTCCAAGGGTAATGCTTTGATGGGGATTGGTATTGGAACAGGAGACAACAGGGCAATGGAAGCAGCTCAACAAGCGATTTCATCCCCTCTATTAGAAGAAACATCTATCGAGGGTGCCAAAGGATTGCTTATTAATATCACTGGCGGTACGGATCTGCTTCTCTCAGAAGTGGATGAAGCTGCAAGTTTTATCTCGGATAAGGCTGATAAGGATGCCACCATTATCTTTGGAGCAGTATCTACTGAAAATATAGGTAAAGAGATATATATTACAGTAATTGCTACAGGATTTGGACAGGGTATGGCCAAGATAGAAAAGGTACCAACCGTAATAACTCCAGGCAAGACCATTAACTTTGAGAGTTATAAGTCTGGCGTAAGAAAGAAATATGAGGGTGAACGAGCTGATGCCATGGGATATGATAATAAGATAAATATTCATAATACTGATTTATGGGAAGTTCCTGCATTTTTGAGGAAACAGGCGGATTAAGAATAGATACTCATGGAGGGCATATATTCTTTGTGCCTTTGTGTCTTTGTGGTTAACACTCAAGTGGAGTATAACACTGTTATGAAGAAGGACATTACAAGAGATGCAAATTAATGATTTTTTAATTGAAATGGTAAAAAGACAGTCCTCGGATATGTATCTGAAGGTCGGGAGCACTCCTATATTAAGGGTAGATGGAAGGCTAACCTATATGGAAAAAGATGATGGAGATTTTTATGATCGACTCTCTCCAACAGAAATATCAGAATTGGCTTTTTCAATAATGACTGAAGAACAAAAGGAAAAGTTCGAAAAACAGTTTGAATTAGATTTATCTTATTCTGCCTCAGGAATTGGACGATTCAGGGCAAATGTATTTTATCAGAGAAATTCTATAGCCCTTGTTTTTAGAAGAATACCCTTTGATATACCCTCGTTTGAAGAATTATATTTACCGCAGATAGTCAAGGATTTAGCTAATATTCCCAGGGGATTAATTATTGTTACTGGAGCAACAGGAAGCGGCAAATCAACGACCTTAGCTGCAATGATTGACCATATCAATTCTTCCAAAAGATGCCATATAATCACTGTTGAGGACCCTATAGAGTTCCTGCATCGAGACAGAGAAGCAATTATTGAGCAAAGAGAGGTAGAGATGGATACCCATACCTTTGCCGATGCCTTGCGACATGTAGTAAGACAGAATCCAGATGTAGTGATGATTGGTGAAATGCGTGATATAGAAAGTCTTTCTGCTGCCCTATCTGCTGCAGAGACAGGACATCTGGTTCTATCAACCATGCACACTATTGATGCCAGTCAAACCATAGAGAGAATAGTCAATTTTTATCCCCCATATCAACACCAACAGGTAAGAATGCAATTGGCTCTGGTGCTAAAGGGTGTTATTTCCTTAAGATTGGTACCCAGGTCTGATGGGTTGGGTCGTGTGCCCGGGGTAGAGATACTAACTGTAACCCCATTGGTACGAAAATTAGTTGAAGAAGGGAAAACCGTTCAAATCTCCTCAGTAATATCCAGTGGTAAATTTTATGGCATGCAAACCTTTAATCAATCCTTAATATCCTTTTACCAGAATGGAATTATCAGCTTTGAAGATGCCCTGGATGCCTCCTCAAATCCAGAAGAATTCAGGTTAAATGTCAGGGGTATTTATGCTGGCGGCGAAAGCTATGGGCTATAAGTCTTATAGCCTCCCCCATGTCCCTAAGGAGGAAAGCGTAAATTGCAGGAACATTTCATTCGTCTTGATGTTATAGTTTTTGCTGACTGCTGAACGCTCATTTATTATGATCCTTTTCAGTTTTCTTTCTATTGTTACCATTGTTACCAATTTAGTACTCATTTCTTTTGCCTTGTTGGCAAAAAAATCAAACAATGTTTCCCGCTCCTTTTCATTACTTGCCACAACAACAACCATCTGGATGATTGGCATAGTGATTTTACACTTTTCTGACACGGATACGGCAGCCATGCTCTGGATTCAGGTTTTTTTCGTTGGATGCTTATTTATCCCCTCATTTTATCTTCAATTCATTTGCGCCTTAATCCAAAACCATGATAAATTGTGGAATGTTTTTAAGTATTTAATGTATATTCTATCTGGCGTGCTTTTGATAATCAATATCTCAGGAGAAATAATTGATCATGTTTCTTATGAACAATCTTTTTATCAACCAAGGGCTGGAAGTTTTTATTATCTGTATAGTATCCTGTTCGGGTTCTGTTTTGTTGGCAGTTTGTATCTTCTCTGGAAGAGACTAAGGATAGCTGTTGTTCAAGAAAAGAGACGACTTCAATGGATGTTTGGTATTACCTGCGTGGGCATTGTGTCCGGGATCATAGATTCGCTATCTGTTTATGGAATTCCCTTGTATCCCCTTGGTCATATAAGCCTTAGCGTATTTAGTTTGTTTATAGCTATTGTTGTGATTAAATATAAATTAATAGAATTCGAGATATATATAAAACGGCAGCATATTTTATCCCTGACCAATGGTATTATTGCAGGCATATTTTTAATCCTTATTTATCTATTTTGTCATCAGTCATGGTTGGCTACCATGATTTGGGTTTGTCTTGCCGGAATAATATTTTATCTTCTGACCAATGGAATTCAGCGGATAATAGAGAGTCATACCTTCAGGGACATCATTGAAAGGGGTGATTCTCCTGATATGATAGAGATTAAAATACCAGCTACCTTTGCTTGGAAAACATTATTGGACTCAATGCAAACCGTGGCAACCGTAATGAAACTGCAAAACCTGACGATTATTCTTACTTGCAGCGAAATGGATGAATATTATCTGGATTTTTCCATAGGGTTTACTCAAGAGGAAAAAAGAAAGATAAAACTTAAGGAGAATAAAGGGATTATTCCCTGGATGAGAAGTGAAAAAAAGGTATTGGTAAGAGAAGGACTGAGGCTGAACCCTAAATTTGAATATACAGGGGAGGCAATAGAGAATGATTTTGAATTATTGAAGGCAACCATGTCTTTACCACTTATTAACAAGGATAAAATGATTGGAATATTATTTATTGGAGAGAATGAAAACGATTATGCTGTAGATGTTTTTGATGAAATTCGTAGCGACCTGATAATTGCTATAGAAAATACCCTGGCATATGGTACAAAGATACAATTCGTTTTGAGTATTGTTGAGGCATTAATTGTTAATATTGAGGCAAAAGATAAATATATGGCAGGTCATGTGGAAAGGGTAACAAGGTATGCTGTGGCAATAGCCAGAAGGCTTGGCTTTACACCTACAGAAATAGAGTCTGTTCGAATGGCTGCCATTTTACATGATATTGGTAGATATGGCATTACAGATGCAATCCTGCAAAAATCAGGAAGGCTTAGCATGGAAGAGTTTGAGATAATCAAAAAGCATACAACTATTGGAAAAGATATTCTATCCGGGGTTGACCTCAGCGATGAGATTATAAATGGGGTCTTTTTACATCATGAAAGAAGAGATGGTCAAGGCTACCATCCGGGGCAGACAAACAAAATAGCTGAAATAATCTGCGTGGCTTCCTCCTATGATGCTCTGATATCTGATAGACCCTATAGAAAAGCAATGACTGGCGAAGAATCCATCATGGAATTGGAGCGAAACTCTGGAACAATGTATAATCCTGATGTGGTTGATGCCTTTATCGGGTGGTTAAGAGGTTGATGGGTTGATGGGGAATATTTATAAATTATGAAGTTGTGTTCCTTCAACTCATCAACTATTCAACTTATCAACTCATCAACTTTCTAAAGGAGAATAAACAATGGCTGTATATGCAGTTATCATGGCTGGTGGAAGCGGAACAAGGTTTTGGCCTGTGAGCCGTCAGTCTATTCCAAAACAATGCCTGCACATTACCGGACATAAATCTATGATTCAGGAGACCGTGGACAGATTGATCCCTATCATTGAAAGGGATAAGTTTTATGTTGCCACAGGCAATCATCTTTATGAACATATCCGTCAGGAAATGCCTGATATTGGATTTATTCTTGAACCTGTTGCCAGAAATACTGCCCCATGTATTGGCTTAAGCATGATTCACCTGCTGCATCAGGACACAGAGGCAGTTGTCTTGCTTGAAACGGCTGACCATTATTACCATGATGGAGAACTCTATCGTCAACATCTCCTGCGGGCAATAGATTATGCAACAATTCATGACAATATTTGTCTTGTTGGCATTAAACCTTCTTATCCTGCCACTGGATATGGATATATTCAACAAGGGAATCTTATCAATGTTCAAGAGATCCGAATATTTGGAGTACAACGATTTGTAGAAAAACCAGCACTTGAGATAGCCAAAAAATATGTAGAATCAGGGGAATATCTGTGGAATTCAGGGACATTTATTGCTAAGGCACAAGTAATGCTTGATGAGATTGCCAAGTATATGCCACATCTCTATGCTGGCTTGATGAAAATACAGACTGCCCTCAAAGATGGGGATGAAAAAGTGGTTGATATGATTACCAGAGAAGTTTTTGAATCATTGCCCCCGGAAGAGATTACCTCTATTGACTTTGGGGTCATGGAAAGATCAAAAACCGTTGTAGTTGTTGAGGGGATATTCCCTTGGTATGATATTGGTTCATGGGGATCAATGGAGGAAATTATTCCAGAGGATAGTAATGAAAATGTAGTCAATGGGGCAGAATTCGTAGATATTGAGAGCAGAAAAAACATCATATACTCAACGACCGGAAGACTGATTACCCTCCTTGGTGTCCATGATATGGTTATTGTAGATACCCTTGATGCCCTTATGATCTGCCCAAAGGGAAAAACAGAGGATGTCAAAAAGATTGTTGATAAATTGAAACAACAGGGGATGCAGGAGTATCTGTGAAGGAGTCTGGATAAAATGCAAGGTTTTTATGGAATGATTGGAGATTCACATCAGATGCGTGAGATTTATCAGGCTATAGAATTGGCAGCAAATATAAATGTCCCTGTCCTCATTCAGGGAGAAACAGGAACAGGCAAGGAACTTGTGGCAAAAGCCATTCATAGCCGCAGTGACAGAGTTAATAAAACATTTATAGCAATTAACTGTGCTGCTATACCCCATGAATTGGCAGAAAGTGAGTTGTTTGGGCATGAGAAGGGGGCTTTTACCTCAGCTCATAAAACAAGAAAAGGGAAGATAGAAATGGCTCAAGGAGGAACAATCCTGTTTGATGAGATTGGAGATATGGAAATGTTTCTGCAAGCTAAGTTGTTACGGGTTTTAGAGGATAATGTGATTACGCGGGTTGGGGGTGAAAAACCAATTAAGATTGATATCAGAATAATCGCTGCTACAAATAAAAACTTGCGACAGGGCATTGAAGAAGAGACATTTCGCGAGGATCTCTATTATCGACTTTCCCTGTTTCGAATACACCTTCCTTTATTAAGAGAGCGAAAAGATGATATTCCTGTATTAGCTGAATTTTTTCTTCATCAGGCAAATGCTCAATTTGATAAAAACATCACCCATATAAATACTAATAGTATTAAGAAGCTCCAAAATTATGATTGGCCCGGAAATGTGAGAGAGTTTAAGAATATCATCTATCGGGCTGTCATGAAGGCAACAAATGATGTTATTACACCTGATGAAATAGCTCTTACCATACCTGATATTGTTGTTCCCAAACCAGATGAGACCTTGAATTCACCATCATGGTTGGACTTCTCTGATGAAATACCCCTTGATACTATGGAAAAAGAGGCTATCAAAAAGGTGCTTATATTAAATAATGGTAATAAACAAAAAACAGCGGCAGCACTGGGTATTGGACGGTCTTCTCTTTATTGGAAGTTAAAGAAGTATGGATTGGATTAGCAGCAATTCTTATTATAGCAAAACTTATGTTCAAAGGGGAATAAGGGAATAGAGGAGATGGTGTCGATTATCAACAGAATTGTCGGTAGGACAGGCATTCCTGCCTGTCCTACCGATTAATCTCCATATCTCCCCCTTATCCATTTTACCATAATGAGAATTGCTGTTGGATTGTAACTACTCACCACAAAGGCATGAAGAC
>MNYI01000226.1 GCA_001873945.1 Candidatus Desantisbacteria bacterium CG2_30_40_21 | reverse complement strand
GGCGCTGTCCCCATTTTTCCCCCCATTTTCCCCCATTTTTCCCATTTTCCCCCTACCTTGATCTCTCTTATCAATATTAATATGCTTAGATACACAATAGCAAGCAGTCCATACCATCCTATTATCCAAAAGCCTTGTACTTGAATATATAGACTCAGCAGGTAAACAGGCACGGTTGCTATTAGTATCCTTACTATTGATATTGGTTGAATCAATGCCTTAAACTTGATAAACACATAGACAGCAGAGATGATCACACCAATGATCATAGCTATGCTTGTCCCTATGGATGCTCCAATAATACCATATCTGGGGATAAGGCAAGTGTTTATGCTAACAGCTATAATCAGGATTATAATATTTATCCACATGGATATAGTCGGCTTATCTCCGGCAGTAATAATGGTAGTTAGAATAAGATACACGGTAAAGAATCCAAACCCAATGATAAGAATGCTTAAGGGTATAGCTGCCGGAATATATGGGGTAGAATAGATGAGCAGAACAATCTCACGAGCCGTGGTAGAAACAATTGTTACTACTGGTATCATCCAGACAAGAAGCAATTTCAGACTGTGCCTGATATATTGTCTGGTCATGGCATGGTTATTTTCCAGAACAGATTTGGCAATAGCCGGGAATATACTCCTTGAAAGGGCAATAGAGATAAAAAATGGGGTTACAGCCAGACTTTTAGCTGCGGTATAAAAACCTGCCTGAATATTTTCTTTAAGAATACCCTTGATCAGTAAAAGATCCATATTAAGCAGGGCAGCTGTAAAGATAGCAAAGATTGTAACAGGAAGGGCAAAACGGATAATTTTTGATGCCGGAAAATGCTGACTGGCAGGTTCAAATCGACAATAGAAATATCCAGCCACACACCCAATGAGAGCAGTTACAGTTAATCCCATGATTGCCCCATTTAGAGAAAAACCACATAATATTATTCCAACAAGTACCAGAGGAAGAAGGGTATCATGAACAATACCTACAATTGCCTGATAACCAAACCATTTTTTCCCATTGAGACAGTAAATGTAGACCATATATATTCCAAAAAAAGGGATACTTATGGCTGATAGCTGAATGTATGGGGTAAGTGATGGGTCATGCAATATCTGGCTTAAAAAAGGGGCAATACAGAAATATATCAAGGCAATAAGGATGCCAACTACTGTCTGGACAAATAATCCCTTGTTCTTTATTGCGGTTGCATTCCCTTCATCTTCAGCAATATATTTTGAAACAGCCTGTGGAATGCCCCGGTTGACTAAGCTGCGAGCCATGATGGTAAGATACAGAATTACCCCAAATATCCCATACTTTTCTGGACCAAGGAATCTTGCCAGATAAATATGCAGGCTATAAGAGCTGAGAACAAAGATTATCTGTCCAATGGTCAGGTATATTGTTCCTTTAATGAGTGTGTGTTTGTCCATGCTTCTTTATTTTAACCTCTTATCTGAATACTCCAGCTGTCCATAAAGCTTTTTAATTTCCTCTGCCAAAAAATTTGATCTGGATTTAGTCGAAGCAACTTCTTTGGCATTTCTTTGATAAAAAGAAGCATCAGCGAAAAGAGCAAATATTTTTTCCTGTTCCGCCTCTATCTTTTCTATTTCAAGCATAAGCTCCTCAAGCTCACATTTTTCCTTAAATGATAGCTTTTGCGAGGCGATTTCTTCAGATTTTACAGGTTTTTTTATATCTGTTTTGATTTTTGGGGCTAGAATTGGGGACGGCTCGTCGTGGCGGGACTGGCTGAGGTAATCATCATATCCGCCAGAATATTCATTTAGCTCTCCATTCCCTTCAAAACAAATCGTTGAATATACAACATTATTAATGAAAGATTTGTCATGGCTTACCAGAAGCAGGGTTCCCTTGTACTCAAGCAATAATTCTTCCAGAAGTTCCATGGTTTCAATATCAAGGTCGTTTGTAGGTTCATCCATCACGAGCAAATTAAACGGTCTGGTAAAAAGACGAGCAAGAAGAAGACGGTTGCGTTCTCCTCCTGAAAGAACTTTGATTGGTGTTCGAGCTCGGTCCGGAGAAAAAAGAAAATCCTGCAGATAACCAATAATATGTCTGGGATTACCGTTTATTGTTACTGTATCAGCATCCCCGCAGATATTTTGAGCAACTGTTTTTTCTTCATCCAACTGCTCACGAAGTTGGTCGTAATAAGCAATGGAAAGATTGCATCCAAGGATCACTTCTCCCTTTTGAGGAGGAAGCTGTCCCAGAAGTATTCGCAATAATGTTGTTTTCCCACAGCCGTTTGGACCAAGTATCCCTATTTTATCACCGCGCAAGATCTGAGTTGTAAAATCACATATCAGGCAATTATCATTGTAAGTATAACTTAAATTTATGGCTTTGATTACCTGCTTGCCTGAGGAGGAGGATTCCTGCAGATTTACGCGAACCTGACCAACCTGCTTTCGTTGGTTTTTCTTTTCCTCTCGTAGGCGCTCCAGAGCTTTTACCCTGCCTTCATTGCGGCATCGGCGAGCCTTAACCCCTTGTCGTATCCAGATTTCTTCCTGTGCTAATTTTTTATCAAATTTTGCCCACTCTAATTCTTCATTATCCAATACAGCTTGCTTCCGCTTAAGAAAAATTTTGTAACTACATTGCCAACTATATATTTTCCCGCGGTCAAGCTCAACAATCCTCGTTGCCAGAGAAGCCATGAACGACCGATCATGTGTAACAAAAAATATGCATCCGGGATAATTTATAAGAAATTGCTCAAGCCAATTGATCGAATCCATATCCAGATGATTTGTCGGCTCATCCAGCAAAAGCACATCCGGCTTTAAGACCAGAGCCCGTGCTAATAATGTACGCCGTTTTTGTCCACCGGATAATTTTTCAAAATCGCTTTCCGGGTCAAGTTTCATATGTTTAATAACATCTTCAACCTGACCATTGACATTCCAACCATCCGTATAATCCAGTTCAGATTGCAGGGTATCAAGTTGCCGCATTAGTTTCGGAGTATGTTCTGTTTGTAAGCGGGTAGTGAGATGATGATAATCACTTAAAAGTTTTCCGGACTTGCCTAAACCTGAAAGAACAATATCAAAAACGCTTCCTTTTATGTCAGACGGAACTTCCTGCGGCAGATGAGCCACTTTAATTCCCTTTTGAAAGGTAACAATACCGTTTTGTATCTTTAACTGGCCTGCCATGACTTTCATTAAAGTGGTTTTCCCCGCACCATTGCGACCAAGCAGGGCTATTTTCTCTCCCGGTTCTATCTGGAGATTTAATTTATCAAAAATAAGCGGCTCGCCAAAGGCAAGCGTAATTTCCTGTAAACTGATTAATGACATATAATGTAAAATTCCTTGAGCATGATGTTTCTTACTTATGCCAGTCCTCTAAACGGATTAGCCATTCATGGAAATGAGGACATTCATCGCGGATGGCAGTAATTCCGATTTCAAGAATTGCCAGTACCCCCAGCAGCGGTTTTTCGTATCCTGGAAACAATTCCTCCACTCGTTTCGAGGGAGCAGTTTTCGGTGAATCATTGATCTCCTCTGGTGAGAGAAACTGATCACGGATTAATTGGAATTTCGCTGCAAGTTCCGGGCGTCCAATCCCGCGACCAAAGCCCTGACAATCGCTGAAGAGCAACCCCTCAAATTCATGCATAATCACAAATGGGATGAAGTGATGCGAATCAAATCCATCACCAATTTCGTGGCAAATATCCGCTAATAGAGCATTCTCAATTGCTGCGGCTTTTTGTGCAAAGGGCAATATATTAGCCGCCTTTCTGCCCGGCCATGCCTTGCCATCACTTTGAGGTAAAGCGTAATAATCAACCATTGTGGTTGCCAGACAAGCGGGGTTTTCTCTAAGGTGATTAATGATCTCTTTGCGAGCAACAGACCATGCCTTGATACCGCCACGATGGTCCCGCTGTCGCGAATTTCCTATGAGACGAGCACTAACATTTGAATATCCCCGGTGGTAGAGGTGCGGACCAAGTATATCGTTAACAAATTTCTCTTCGGTTTCACCTTCAACATGAATGAGCAGTCTGGACATACAATTATTCCCTCCCGGGTCGTCCGCCCAGTTCATTTTTCTCCCATAGTTGTCCGAGGCTATAATCCTCAAGCCAATTGGTCAACATGGTAGGGTCGAGCCGGGTAAATTGAGTGTTTCCATCTACACGATCAGCAACCAACACATCCTCGGGCTGGAGAAACCGGGGACAGCGCCCGTTTTTTACTGTTTTCGAGGTCTTCCTATAGCTTTTGGCTTTAATACTCGACCTAACAATTCTTCCAACCTTGTTACAAAAGGCTCATCTCCTACAGGACGACCAGTAGAGGTACATCCTCTAATCTCTTTTAATGTCCATTCTTCTTCCGGAATAGCAAGATATTTACCCCAATCATCTATGCCCTTAATTAATGAAAAATCTCTTG
>MNYI01000237.1 GCA_001873945.1 Candidatus Desantisbacteria bacterium CG2_30_40_21 | reverse complement strand
CCTCTATGTATAAATAAGGACATCGCCTATTTATTTCATCAATCGTAACTACTCAGGTAAAGGAATTTACCACGGAGAACACATAAGTTGATAGGTTGATAGGTTGATGAGTTTATAGGTTAAATGAACACAGATTCATAATTCATAAACATTTCCTATCAATTCATCCACTTATCAACCCATCAACTATTCAACTTATCAACTTTTTGTGTCTTCGTGCCTTTGTGGTGAGTAGTTACTATTAATACAAACCCCTACATGTGAAATCACAATATCTGTATTATATCAAATTCCTAAATATTGTCAAGTATTTTTTTTAACCTGCAAATCACAGGTTATGGTAACGAATAATGAAATCTGTGGATAGTTTTTGATTGCACAGGTTGAAATTTGTTTGACAATTTCAATAAAAAATGATATACTAAGATTGCTTGAATTTTGGAAGATAAATGGAGGAATGTCAATGAAAGAAAAGGTAAAAATTGGGATTATTGGCGGCAGTGGACTTTATCAAATGGATGGATTAGAAGGAGTTACGACAATGGCTGTTGATACCCCTTTTGGCTTGCCATCTGATGAATTAATCATTGGTAATCTTAATGGTGAAAAAATAGCCTTTCTGGCAAGGCATAAAAGGGGGCATTCTATTATGCCCACAGAGATAAACTACAGGGCAAATATCTATGCCTTGAAGTCAATTGGGGTAAAATGGATTCTCAGTATTAGTGCAGTAGGGAGTCTGAGGAAAGAGTTACATCCTTTAGATATGGTTGTTCCAGATCAAGTATTTGATCATACCAGGCATCGGGTTTCCACATTTTTTGGAAACGGAGTGGTAGCTCATGTTGGTTTTGCTGACCCATTTTGTCCGGAATTAAGCCAAATCCTGTTTAATACAGCTACGGATGCAGGGTGTCATGTTCATAAGGGAGGGACATATATCTGTATGGAAGGTCCTCAGTTTTCTACCCGAGCTGAATCAAATATATATAGGCAGCTTGGATTTGACATTATTGGCATGACTGCTATGCCAGAGGCAAAACTTGCCAGAGAGGCACAGATTTGCTATGCCACACTTGCCATGGTTACGGATTATGATGTCTGGCATGAAACGACAGGGGATGTTACGATAGAAATGGTTATAGAAAATCTGAATAAAAATGTTGCCAATGCTAAAAGGATTATTAAAGAGATAATCCCCAGGATTCCTGAAAAGAGGGAATGCGTTTGTGCATCTGCCCTGAAGGATGCGGTGATGACTAATCCTGATTTAATCTCGAATGAAATGAGGGAAAAATTGGCAGTGCTGATGAAGTAGGTAAGAAAGTTGAAGATTTGACAGATCCTAAAGGGAATGGAGGATATGCACCATGGATAAAAAAAGAATGGATACCATAATCTCAAGGTTTAATGACGCAAGCGTCCTTGTTGTTGGTGATTTGATGCTGGATGAGTTTGTTTGGGGAAAGGTAAGTAGAATATCCCCGGAGGCACCTGTACCAGTAGTAGATGTTACCTTAATTACCTTTTCCCCTGGTGGGGCTGGGAATGTGGTAAATAACATCCGTATTCTTGGCGGAAAGGTATACCCGGTGGGTATAATTGGTGAGGATGGCACAGCCCAAAAGTTGCTTGCAGAATTAAAGAAGAAAAATATTGATGTAGATGGTATAGTTGTTGACAGTGAAAGGCCAACAACATTGAAATCAAGGGTTATTGCTCACTCACAACAAATGCTCAGGATTGACAGGGAACAAAGAGGGGAAATTCCGGAATGGGTGACAAAACAGATGTTGAGTTTCGTCAGGATGCTCCTGCCAGAGATAAAGGCAGTAGTTATCTCTGATTATGGCAAGGGGGTTGTTTCCCCAAGATTACTTGAGGAATTGATTCCATTGTGTCGAAAGAACTCTCTTCCAATAATTGTTGACCCAAAGATAAACCGTTCCTTATACTATAAGGGAATATCTGTCATTACCCCCAATCATCATGAGGCAGGAGAGATTGTCCATCAAAAGATTATTGATGAAGAAACACTGCTGATAGTTGGACAAAAGCTGCTTTCAGAGCTTGAGAGTGAGGCAGTGTTGATTACCAGAGGAGAGGATGGTATGTCGCTCTTTGAGAAGGATGGAAACATAACACATATTCCTACTGTTGCAAAAGAGATATATGATGTAACCGGTGCCGGAGATACAGTAGTAAGCGTGATGGCTCTGAGCCTTGCCTGTGGGGCAAAGATGAAAGAGGCATCTATCTTATCTAATTTTGCAGCAGGAATAGTAGTGGAAAAGGTAGGCACAGCCGTAGTTACTGTTTCAGAATTAAGGGAAAGGGTTAAGGGTGCTTATGAGTGAAAAGATTAAGAGCTTAAATGAAATAAAACAACTAATTGGCATACTCAAGGGTCAGAACAAAAGGATTGTTTTTACCAACGGATGTTTTGATATTCTGCATGCAGGTCATGTCAAATACCTTCAGGAGGCAAAAAGCCTTGGCGATGTCTTGATTATTGGATTGAATACAGACTGGTCAGTATGTGCGAATAAGGGGCCTTCACGGCCATTGGTTGGTGAACAAGATCGGGCAGAGGTTCTGGCAGCACTGGCTTGCGTTGACTATATCATTATGTTTGATGAATTTACCCCGGAAAGACTGATTGAAGAAATAATTCCAAACATTCTGGTTAAAGGCGGAGATTATAACATAGATGATATCAAGGGTAAGGAATGTGTTGAGTCTCATGGCGGAAGGGTTGTTTCCATCCCATTTATTCCAGATAAATCTACAAGCAATCTCATCAAATTGATTATTGAAAGATATGGTCCGGGGAATATTTTTTGATATAAGTCGTCAAGAAAAAATAACTTGCAGAAGTCGTGTTACCGATCCATCTTGGCTGGCTTCGTTGTTCGTCGCTTACGAACAGTCAGACTTGTCTGACTTGCCAGCCAAGCGTCTTGCGTGACTCTTGGTGTACAACTTATTTTTTCTTGACTCCTAAGCTCATATAGAAATCAGTGTCATTTACCGGAGAATCTCATGAATAATAAAAAAAAATTGATTATTGCTATCGATGGTCCAGCAGGTGTTGGCAAAAGTACTGTTTCAAAGGCAATAGCCAGACGGTTGAGGCTTAAGCATATTGATTCCGGGGCAATATATCGTGCCATTACCTATCAGGTGTTGAAAAAAAATGAGGATATTGGCTCTGAAGATGTCGTTGTTGCCATAGCAAGGCAGATAAAGATTGAATACAAGGCACAAAATAAAATTATAGTTAATGGGGATGTCGTAACAGAACAGATACGAAGTCATGAGGTAACCAGACATGTTTCTACTGTGGCTGCATATAAAGGGGTAAGGGATGTAGTTGTCAAAATCCTTCGAGGGCTTACGGCTGATTGTGGCGTAGTTATGGAGGGAAGGGATATTGGAAGTGTGATTCTGCCAGACGCAGATTTTAAGTTTTATCTTGATGCTACCATTGCGGAAAGGGCGCAAAGAAGATATAAAGAGCTGAAAAAAAAAGATAAGAATGTCGAATTGTATAAGATACAATTAGAAATAAAACATCGGGATAAGAAGGATAGTTCCAGAGAAATAGCACCCCTTATCAGGGACCCCGGTGCAGCCTATATTGATACCAGTGCCTTAACACTAAAAGAGGTAATGTCTCTGATAATAAAAAAGATTAATTCTATCTTAAGAATAGATAACATATCATTTTTCCGTAGCAGCAATCTGTTTTATTCTATCGTATGTTTTGTATTAAGATTTGGTTATGTTAAATATCTCGGACTGAATGTTCAAGGATTATCCAATATTCCAGCAACCGGTGGCGTGTTATTGGTTTGCAATCATTTAAGCCATCTGGACCCTCCGGCAGTGGCTGTTAGTTTGTCAAGACAGGCATCATTTATTGCCAGATCCAGTCTTTTTGAGGTAAATCCATTATTGTGCTGGCTATTAAAAAGATTAAATGTCTATCCCCTTAATCGGGAAGGGATAGATCGTGATGTATTTAAGAGGGTTATGGCAATTCTTGATGCTGGAAGGATATGCCTTATCTTTCCAGAAGGAACCAGAAGCAAAACAGGACAACTTCAACCAGCAAAGCCAGGCATAGGAATGATTATCTCTATGGCAAAAAATAATGGGGTAAGGGTTAATGTTATTCCATGTAAGATAACTGGAACAGACAAAGCATTTCCTGTTGGAGCAAAATGGATCAAAAAGGAACAGATACGGCTTAAGTTTGGAAAACCAATAGACTTATCAGACTTGTTAGAGCAACAGGACAAACGAAACTATCGGGCTATTGCTGATAGACTTATGGAGCATATTGGTGGGGTGTAGGTAGGAAAGGTGGGGAGGCAGGAAATCACAGACACTTGATTACCTTATTATACTCAAGTGGGGCATAAATTGCGATTTTTTCGGTGAGGATTAATCAAGGAGAGCAAGGCGTGAAGGTGAGCAATAGTGTACTATTGCGAACCTGAACAACACAGCTATCGTTGATTAAGACCAGCG
>MNYI01000130.1 GCA_001873945.1 Candidatus Desantisbacteria bacterium CG2_30_40_21 | reverse complement strand
GCGTTGCATAAGCTATATGCCTATTAAAACAAGGAGTTACAACAAAAATAGCGATAAAATTACACGAAAATCCCAACTTGACAAATGTCATAAGTTATTGACATGTTTGGGTTGACACATGATGTAAATTTTATCGATTTATCAAAACTTGCCAAAATTGGTGTCCATTTAGTGTTTTCATGGCTTATGAATATCGAAAATTACATCAAATTTTCCGTAAGCATAAAGATTGCAAATAGTTAGGAATGGCAAGTTTTTATGTCAAGAATTACTGTCCCTCCTTGTAAATATTGAATCGACCTTGCAACGCTCTCTTTTATTTTAACATTTTTCACCGCAGAGACGCAGAGACGCAGAGGAACAGAGAAATAGAGAATCAAGATGATAGAAATTGTTGGGGATAAGTGGAAATTGATTGCAAAAAACAACAAATTCCTATAAATTTCTAATTTTCCTCTGCGTCTCTGTGCCTCTGCGGTTCAAAATGAAAATTGCTGATTTGCCCGCTACATTTTAATTGACTTTTTCCATCAAATGATATATAATACTGGATAATATGTTTACTGGAATTATTGAAGAAATTGGAACAATAAGGCAAAAATTACCCGACTCTATGGTAATTGGTGCAAAAATAGTCATTTCTGACCTGAGCTGTGGAGATAGTGTTGCTGTTAATGGAACATGTCTTACTGCAACCAGAGTGAGCAATGATTCTTTTTCTGCAGATGTATCCCCTGAAACTCTACGATTAACCAATCTTCAAGCCCTGACAATTGGCGATAAGGTTAATATGGAAAGGGCTCTCAAACTGGAAGATCGTCTGGGTGGGCATCTGGTAGCAGGACATATTGATGGAACAATAAGGTTGATTGAAAAAAAGATGGCTGCTGAATCGTTGATATTAAAATTCTCGACCACTGATGAGTTAAGCCGATACATTATTAAAAAAGGGTCGGTTTGCATTGATGGGGTCAGCTTGACCGTGGTTGATATTGTTGGACATATCTTTTCTGTATGTATTATTCCCCATACCGCTTATCAGACCACCTTGTTCTTGAAAGAGACAGGGTATCTGGCAAATTTAGAAGTAGATATCATAGGGAAATATGTAGAAAGGCTTATTCAGCCTGTAAAACAGGGGTTAACTCATAATTTTTTGACTGAACATGGATTTGCGTAAGGAGTCAAGAAAAAATAAGTTGTACACCAAGAGTCCCTGAGACACTTGGATGGCAAGGCGTGAGAAGCGAGCATACTACTGTATGTAAGCGACGAACAACGAAGCCAGTCAAGATGAATCGGTGGCACGACTGTATAAGTTATTTTTTCTTGACGCGTAAGGAGTCAAGAAAAAATATACTCAAGTGGGGCATAAATTGCGATTTTTTCGGTGAGGATTAATCAAGGAGAGCAATGGCGCGCAAGGTGAGCAATAGTGTACTATTGCGAACCTGAACAACATAGCTATCGTTGATTAAGACCAGCGAAAAACGCAATTTATGCCCCACTTGAGTATAAGTTGTACGCCAACTCAACCAGAGGAGATATAACTTCATGCAGAGAAAGATGTTGCGTATTGGAGAAATTGTTTGCTTTTTTGTAATGGCTTTATTTGTCTATGCAAATGCTGAAGAGAAGAAGAAGGTAGCACCTCCGGCAAATGTCTGGCATGTAAATGTCCATGACTCTGTAGTTCGGGATAATTGGACGAATATCCCTCCAGCCATTGAAAGGTTGTATACTAAAAACCTTGACCCTGATGTTAATCCAACCTCATATCTCAATTTTGAGCGAGATAAATCCTTAACCAAGGGTGAGTTAGCGGTGATGATTGTTAAACTCCTGAATAAACAGCAGGAAGTACAACAATATCGTCAGAAGATTGCCTCTCTTAAGAATCAAGGCAGTGTTTCACCATATTCTGGTTGGGTGGAAACTTGTCTGAAATATGGATATATGAATGATGAACTAATTCCGAACTGGTCAATGGATAAAGGGTTCAACCCTGATGGAACGATAACCCGCGGGGAGGTTCTGGTAACCCTGATAAAACTCCTTAATGATATTTACCCTGAATCATTAGGGCAGGAAGGTATTATTGCCCCGCCTGAATTAGATAAAAGTCAAGCCCTTGATATGCAACATAATCTTGTTTCATTGGCAGACCTCTGGCAAAGAGAGAAGAATGGCAGGTTTGTTCATGGCATTCTGGCTGAGGCAATTGCTTTGAATCGGAAGTTTAAGGGTGGGTTTGGGACCCACCCCTACGATGAACCATACTCTGGCTTTATTCTCACGGCTAAAAAATATCTGCTTGAATCCTCACCTGATGATCGTTCACTGGCACAAGGCTTTATGAGTGATGTTTATGGGATTACCTCAAAGGGTAAGATTAATTCACAGTCTGTGGCTAAGAGGTATTGGGCATGTCTTTTGTTTAGCAAGTGTTTTGTGGGTGAGTTTGTGCCGACAAATAGAAAAGTAGCTGTTTCTGGTGATCAAAAAGCCGTTGATGAACCAACAGCATATGGAATATTTCAGGATAATTGGGATCTGGTTGGCAGGATAGGAACTATTACTAAGGGTGATATGGAGAATAACATCCTTAAGGTGATAAAGAATAACGGTGAGACGATAGAGTTAAAGATATTTGAACACTCTTATATTTATGCCCTTTGTCCACAAAAGGCTACAACAGAAGAAAGAAGAGGAAAAATATATGCCCCGGATAATGATGTATACCAAGATGATAAAGATATTAACAACCGAGGGTATAAGCGGTTTTACTGGAGTCTGCTCAGTGATAACCATATCATTGAGGTACCACTTGATAATAAAAATACATATCGACCGCTTATGAAAATATATCGTGAGGCTACCAGAGCAATTAGTCCCAATGAAGGGTATAAAATGGCAGATTTTTCGGAAAAAAGGGAGTGTTTATTCGGATTTACGGGCAATCCGCAACGCTTTGATAAAGAAATAGCCTTCGTGGATGTTGACATTGAGAGGGCAGCAGATCTTCACTGGGGTTTGTATCATAATGAACGGGTTGAGATGACGATTGTTAATGAGCCATGTGAGTATAAAACAGGCAAACAATTCCTCAGCCTTACCCCTTATAAGGCAAATAAACTTTATCAAGGTAAGATAATCAGGGCATACTTTGTCCCTAATCGACAAACCCATGACCAGTTGCCCATCAAAAACTATGCTGGATTTATAGAGATTACCCCGGATGATGAGTGGAGTTCGTGGCATTCCATTTGTTCCAACAAATATCCTATTTCGTGTAAATCATGGTTTGATCTGAAAGGAAAATGTACCATGATTGATACCAAGTTATCCGCAGATGTCTTCAGGATTGACACAGATGACTATACTTATGATGCTGATGATATGGGCGAGGAGCCGTCGCCAATCCTTATCCCATTGGGGTATAAATACTTTTTAGCCCCGGCAAAGAATACACAGGATAAGCTGAAAGGTTTTCAATTTTGCAAACCTGACATGGAGAGTATCATGGAACAGCAATTTTATATTCAATTGGATGAAAAGGGCAGGGTAAGGTTTTTGGAGGCAGATGTGGTGAAATGGTAACAGATAAGGAGAAGCAAAAAAATGGAAAGATTATTAGTGCAAAAAGGGGGATTCCCTTCGGAAATAAGGGGAGATATAGAAAAGATAGAGTCGATTTTAATTCGCTATGGTGCTGCAAAAGTTATCTTGTATGGCTCATTGGCAAGGGGAGATTATAGGGCTGATTCAGATATAGATGTATGCTATGAGGGAATTCCTGATGAAAATTATTTTCGTACAGTTGCTGAATGTCTTATGGAGACTCAAAGACGAGTAAGCATACTTGATTTTAAAAGTATTAAAGGATACTTCAAACAAAGAATTTTAAGGGAAGGGAAATTACTTTATGAACTTAAATGAATTAAAGAACGAGATAAATTTTGGATTAGGAAACTTAGAGAGTATTTACCAAAGCATATTAGAATTTTCTCGACAAGAAATTGAGGAACGCGTGAAGGTATCAGCTTTAACTTATGAGTGTTTAAGATATTATAATGCAATTGAACATTTAATCATCAGATTATTAAAGTACTTGAAAATTGAAATTCCATCCGGTCCATTTTCACACAGAGATACCTTGAAAGCACTTCTTTCAATAACAAAAGAAAAAGATGTAGATAATGATACAATCAAAGTCATAGAGAACCTTATGGCATTTCGCCACATAGCCACAAAAATATATGGTTTTCTTATAAACTGGAGTAAGTTAAAGTTCATTATCAGGGATATAGAAACAAGTCATAATCAAATCAAAAGATTTTTCACCAATGTGTTGGATGCAATACAAGCAGGTGACAAATAGCGGAGGAATTCGTTGTTGGTATTAAAAAAATGTAACTACTCACCACAAAGGCACGAAAACACAAAAAGTTGATAAGTTGAATAGTTGATGGGTTGATAAGTGGATGAATTGATAGGAAATGTTTATGAATTATGAATCTGTGTTCCTTTAACCTATAAACTCATCAACCTATCAACCTATCAACTTATGTGTTCTCC